>NZ_QODJ01000088.1:0-16846 GCF_009935965.1 Pseudomonas sp. L13 | reverse complement strand
GTCCTAACGGCCACCACCACCGTTGGGGAAGGCGGCAACATCGTTTACACCGCCAGCCTTGTGGATAAAAACGGCGCGCCGGTGACCAACATCACCAACCCGCTGACCGTCACCTTGGATAACGGCAAAACCATCACCATCGGCGTAAACCAATCGAGCGGTTCCATCACCACCGTAGCGCCAAACGACGTCTACAAAGGCGACCAAACCGTCACCACCGCCATCAAAGGCGTGACTGGCGGCGAGCACTTCGAGAACCTCGTGCCGGGCACGACGGCGGTGAACACCACCGTCACCGACACGCCGGGCACCACCGACCTGACCACCATCACCCTGACCGCCCCGACCGCGGTCAACGAAGGCGGCCAGATCACCTACACCGCCACCTTGAGCAACAAGGCCGGCAGCGACATGCTGGTCCAACTCGACAACGGTTCAAGCATCACCATCAAGCAAGGTGAGACCGTGGGCACGGTGACCGTCCCGGCGCCTACCGATGACGTGTTCATCGACAAGAGCACCCAGACCGTCAAGATCACCGGTACCACTGGCGGCAATTTCGAAGGCGTGACCATCACTCCTGCGGGCGCCACGACCACCATCAACGACACCATCGATGACGTGACCGTGGTACTCAAGGCCACTGGCTCGGTCAGCGAAGGCGGGCAGATCGTCTACACCGCGTCCCTGGTCGACAAGAACGGCGCAGCCGTGAACAACGTGGGCTCCGACCTGGTAGTAAGGCTGGATAACGGCTCGACCATCACCATTGGCAGCGGCAAGTCCACCAGCTTCACGACGGCTACCGCACCGAACGATGCCTATATCGGCGCCAATGATGTCAGCGCCAAGATCACCGGCGTGGTCAGCGGTGGCGACAAGTACGAGCATCTGATTGTTGATGGCAGCCCCGCGGTCACCAAGGTCACGGATGTAGTGACTGATACCAAAATCAGCATTACGGGCGACGGTTCGGTCACTGAAGGCGGCACCGCCCACTACACCCTGACCTTGACCAACCCGCCGCAAACCGACGTGACCGTGACGCTCAAATACAGCGGCACCGCCACTGACGGTTCGGACTTCACCGGCGTGTACACCGTGAAGATCCCGGCAGGCTCCAGCAGCGTGCCGTTTGATATCCGCACGCTCGACGACAAGATCACCGAGCCTACGGAACAGATCGTTATCACCATCGATAAGGTCACCGGGGGCAACTTCGAGAACCTGGTGATCGACAAAGGCACCGTCACCACCAACATCCTCGACAACGATGCGCCGCCGGTCATCGACCTGGATGCCAACAACTCCAGCGGCGCCACGGGTGCCGATTACAAGACGACCTTTACCGAGGGTACCGCCGGGCCGGGCGTGTCGATCGCCGACACGGATATCAAGATCACTGACCCAGACAGCACACTGCTGACGGGCGCGACGGTCACCCTGACCAACGCACAGGCCGGTGATGCCCTGAACCTGGGCAATAGCGTGAATGGCATCAGCGTCAGCACCAACAACCAGACGGGTACTATTACCCTGACGTTGTCCGGCAGCGCGACGCTGGCTGACTACATGCAGCGTATCCAGAACATCACGTTCACCAACAACAGCCACGACCCGAGCACCACGCCGCGCACCATCACCGTGACGGTGACCGATGGCGGCAACTACTCCAACGTGGCCACCACCACCGTCAACGTGGTGGCGGTCAACGATGCGCCAGTGGCCACTGGCGGTGCCGTGACCGGTACGGAAGACACCGCGCTGGCCCTGACCTGGGCTAACTTCGGCGTGAGCGATGTAGACTCGCCGCAAGCCAGCCTCGGGGTGAAAATCACCGAACTGCCGGTGGCCGGCAAGCTGCAATACCTGGCGGCGGACGGCAGCACCTGGACCAACGTGACCAGCGGCCAGACCTTTACCAAGGCCCAGATCGACGGCGGCCAACTGCGCTTTACGCCGAATGCCAACGAGTCCGGCGCCGACGGTTACGGCGGCACTGGCGTGGGTAACAAACAGGCGGATTACGCGCAGTTCAAGTTCCAGCCAACCGATGGCAAGGACCTGGGCACCAGCGCCACGGTAAAAGTCGATATCACCCCAGTGGCCGACGCACCGACCCTCAGCGTGGCCGACAACAACGTTGCCTCGACCGGGCTGGTCAAACAGGGCTGGAACAGCATCGCCGGCCTTGGAAACAACGGCAACGGCGCTGCGCCAGACGTACTGAAAAAAGCCATCGACAACGCGGGCACACCCAACAACACCTCTGTGGTGACCAACGTCGAGTCCGTCGACAACGTCGCCGCCGGCTCTGGTTCCAAGATCTCTGGCCTGATCTACATGGAAGCGGGCAAGAGCTACACCTTCAGCGGTATCGCCGATGACAGCGTGGTGGTCAACGTTGGCGGTAAAGACGTTGCCAGCGGTTTGTGGGGTACCAACAGCGGCAAGTTCAGCGGCTCGTTCACACCAACCACCACCGGTTACTACAGCCTTGAGATCTACCAAGCCAACCAGGCGGGCCCAGGCAGTTTTGACGTCAACCTGTCGGTCAACGGCGGGGCGGTGCAGAACCTGAGCACCAGCACCGTACCGTTGTACACCGGCCTTACCGACCTGACCAACGCCGGCGTCACCGTATCCGACCTGCATGGCAGCAACGGCGACGGTTACTACGTGGGCTACAAGCTCAACGAAGGCCAGGAAAACGGCACGGTCAAACTGTCCAAAGTCACCACCGCGCTGACCGATACCGACGGTTCCGAAACCCTGAGCGTGAAGATCAGCGGCATTCCGGCAGGGTCGGTACTGACCGACGCGTCGGGGCACACCTTTACTGCGGGTAAAACCGTGGGCGAAGTGAATGTCACCGGCTGGGACCTGAACACGCTGAGCATCAAGCCGCCGACCTACTACAGCGGCCAGTTCAACCTGACGGTCACCTCGACCTCCACCGAGAGCATCGGCGGTTCAGCGACCACCACCGCGCAATTGCCAGTCACGGTGCATCCGGCGACCTACAACCCGGTCACCGGGACGTCTGGCAGCGACACCATCAACGGTACCGATGGCAACGACATCGTCGTGGCCGACATCGGTGGGCTGAACGTGGTGCAGGGCAAAAACTACAACATCGCGTTCATGGTGGACAGCTCCGGCAGCATGAGTACCGACTCGCTCAACGCGGCAAAGGCCTCGCTGACGTCGGTGTTCAACTCGCTCAAGGACAGCCTGGGCGCCAACACCTCAGGCACGGTGAATATCTTCCTGGCAGACTTCGATACTCAGGTGAACAAGTCGGTCGCTATCAACCTCAATGACTCCAATGCACTGAATCAGCTCAAAGCCGTACTGGACTCAATGGCATCGGAAGGCGGCACCAACTACGAAGATGTGTTCAAGACCACGGCCAACTTCTTCAAGAGCGACCTGGCAACCCAAAATACCGGCGCGACCAACCTGACGTACTTCATCACCGACGGCAAGCCAACCTACTACCAGAGCGGCGAACAGACGAACCCGACGCTGTATGGCGGCGTCAAGTTCGACAGTATCGTGACGGCGACCAACTACACACCAGGTACAGCGTTCGGCAGTCAAATCGACAACACGCACTACTTCAGCATTAGCACTACGGGCGCCGCTCAATTGCAGACCTGGAACGGTTTGCGGTGGGTAGCCAGCAATCTGGGCACGGTTCGCGCACAGGGCGACG
This sequence comes from Pseudomonas sp. L13, assembly GCF_009935965.1. NCBI lineage: Bacteria > Pseudomonadati > Pseudomonadota > Gammaproteobacteria > Pseudomonadales > Pseudomonadaceae > Pseudomonas > Pseudomonas sp. L13. The sequence goes on along the minus strand of NZ_QODJ01000088.1, from coordinate 13,128 downwards.
GTACCTACGAGCTGTCCAACCGTGACGGCTTGGGTTACGACACCGACACGGCAACGGTGACCAACTCCAAAAACGCCTTTGCACTGCTGGGCGGGTTGTCGCAAGTGGAGGCCATCGGCATCAACGGCGCTGTCAGCCTTGAAGACCTCAAGCCGTACGACAGCGATAACAAACCGCAAACCAACATCGATCCGAAGGACCTGGCCAACGCCATCCTCGGCCACACCGAGGCGACGTTGCCGGGCGCGGACACCATCAGCGGTGGCGACGGCAACGACATACTCTTCGGCGACCTGGTGAGCTTCAGCGGGATCAATGGCGAGGGTTACAACGCACTGCAGGCCTTTGTCGCACAGAAGACCGGCGTGGCTGTCTCTGCCGTGACCGCCTCTAACGTTCACCAGTACGTCACCGAGCACTATGTGGACTTCGACGTCTCCGGCGCCAAAGACGCTGGCGACACACTGTTGGGCGGCGCTGGCGACGATATCTTGTTCGGCCAAGGCGGCAACGACACGCTCGATGGCGGCAAAGGCAATGACATCCTGCTGGGTGGCACGGGTAACGACACGTTGATTGGCGGCCAGGGCAACGACATCCTGATCGGTGGCTCGGGTGCCGACACCTTTGTGTGGAAGTCTGGCGACATCGGCAACGATGTGATCAAGGACTTCAAGGCCTCGGAAGGCGACCGCATTGATCTGCGTGATTTGTTGAAAGGTGAAACCGACAGCACCATCGACAACTATCTCAAGATCACCACGGTAGACGGCGTGTCGACCCTGCAAGTGAGCAGTGAAGGCAAGCTCAACGCCGCCGGTGGCCTGGCCAATGCCGATGTGACGATCAAGCTGGAAGGCAACGATTGGTCCCACACCAGCATCAACTCGCTGATCAGCGGTGCCGACCCGACCATCAAGATCGACCACACTTAAGACACGATTAATCGGCCGCCCTTCCAGGCGGCCGATTTTTTGGCCTGCGGGCCGCTGGCTCTGGGGGACGGTGCATCGCATACTCACGCCCATACACGCAGCGTTGACCTATGCTGTTGAACGCCTGTGGCGCATTTTCGAGGGGTTGTTATGTTTTACGTGCAACGTGATGCACAGGGCGCGTTGGTTCGCGTAGAGGCTATCGCCTTTGCCGACTCCACTGAAACCCTGCCGGCCGATCACCATGAGATCCAGGCCTGGTATGCCAACGAAGTGGTGGAAACCAGCCTGGCCCAGCTCAAGCAGAGCGACTTGGAGATGATCCGGGTGCTGGACGACTTGATCCAGGTGCTGACCCGCAAAGGGGTGATCAGCGTGACCGACCTGCCCCCGGCAGCCCAGGCCAAGTTGATGGACCGTAACCAGGCGCGGGAAGCGTTGGGTGGGTTGAGCCAGTTGATCGATGATGACGAGAAGGGATTGATTTAATCCAACCGCTCCTACCCCTGTAGGAGCGAGCTTGCTCGCGAAAAACTGAAATCGCCACGGGGCATCAGGTTTTGCGCGTTATTGTTGGCGATCTTCGCGAGCAAGCTCGCTCCTACAGGTGAATTATTTCCAGGGTGCGGGCTCGCCAAACAGTTGGCCCTGCACACCGAAAATCCCCATCTCACGAATCACCTTCAGTTCGCCCTCGGTCTCTACACGCTCGGCAATCAGCGGCAGGTCGATGCTATGGGCCGCTCGCTGGATGGCCTCGATAAACAGGCGCTTGTCACTTTCCTGGTCGATGGCGCGAATGTAGCTGCCGTCGATCTTCAGGTACGCCAGGCCCAGGCGCGCCAGGTTGCCGATCATGCTGAAGCGCCCACCGAAACGCTGCAGGCTGAGGGAGAAGCCCAGCTCGCGCAGGCGCTGGGTCATCTGTTCCAGTACGAGCTGCTCAGGCAGTTGCTCTTCACCGATCTCCAGGGTGAGGCGCGGGCCCAGGTTGCTGTACTGGCGTAGCAGGTCATAAATGCGGTTCAGGGCCTGGGTGTCTTGCAGGGTCGCGGCCGAGAGGTTCAGCGCCAGGTTCTCGGTGTGGCTGCTCATCTGCTTGAGCACCTGCTCCAGCATCAGGCGGTCCAGGCGGGCCGACCAACCGAAGCGCTCAAGCCACGGCAGGAAGCGCCCGGCCGGTATGGTGTGGCCGTCCTCGTCCTGCAAGCGCGACAGCACTTTGTAGTGCAAGACCAACTGTGGGTCCTGGCTGGCCACTACCGGCTGGAAGTACAGCTGGAAGCGCTGCTGGGTCAGGGCCTGGTCCAACAAGGTATGCCAGGCATGGTGATCGTCTCCGACGCTGGCGGCGGCGCTGCGGTCCAGGCACACCCAACTGGTGTCGCCCTGCGCTTGGGCCTGGGCCAGGGCCTGGTCGGCCAGGGTCAACAAGGCTTGGGGCGCGTCGCCATGGCTGAACGGCGCCAGGCCGATGTAGGCGACCGGCGTAACGTCGCTGGCACCGGTCGCTTGCAGGCTGAGCAAAGTGCTTTCCAGGTTCTGCGCCAGTTGCACCGCTTCTTCACGCATCAACCCCGGCGCCAGCACGGCGAACTCACCGCCACGAATACGGGTGACGAGGTTATGGGTTTCCGGGTACGGCGCGCACTGGCGCAGCAGTTGTTCGCCAACCGCTTGCAGCAACTGGTCGGTACGCTGGCCGCCCAGGCGCTGGTTGAGGCCAGCCAGGTCCTTGACCCGCAGCAACAGCAGGTAGCCGGAGTTGGTCTCTTCCGGGTTACTGACGCGGGCGTTGAGCTGCATCTCGAAATAACGGCGGTTGGCGAGGCCGGTGAGGTTGTCCTGGTAGGATTCGGTGCGCAGTTTTTCGCTACGCTCAGCCTGCTCCTGGAACAGCGCCTTGAGCTTTTCCACCATCTGGTTCATGGCCTGTACCACGCGCCGCAGCTCTGGCGTGCGGGGCAGGTCCGGCAGGCTGAGGAATTCACGGCGGGCAATGGCGTGGGATTGCTTGACCATATAGTCCAACGGCTTCAATTGCCGGCGCAGCAACAGCCCACCGAGCACCACGCTGACCGCGCCGCACAGCAGCAACCAGCCCAGGCTGCCCAGGGCGCTTTGCCAGAGCTTGGCCAGGGCGAACATCGGATGGCTGACCACTTCTACCCGTGCGGCCTGTTCCCAGCCACGGCTGACCAACGCATCACCACCGGCCGGCTCCAGGCCGATCAGCTTGACGAACCAGTTGGGCACGCCGTTGTTGTCCGGGATACCGCTGCGCTCGACGATGGTTTTGTCGGTGGCCAGGTCCACGACGCGGATGCTGGCGTAGTAACCGCTGTCGAAGATCGAGCTGACCAGCAGCTCTACCATGGCCGGGTCGTCAATATTCGGGGTCAGCGACAACGCCAACGCCGTTGCGGCATCCTGGGCGTGGGAGCGCAGTTGGTTGACGTACTGGGTGCGCGAGCTTTCCAGGCTGACCATGAAGCTGCCGCTGAAGGCGACCACCAGGAACAGACAGATTGCGATCAATAGCTGTTTGAACAGAGACATCCGATCAGTTACTCCTAGTTGGCAGGCTCGGCTGGAAAGCCTTCCGCACGCATTTTTCTCAACACATCCTGCCAGCGCGACAGGCGTTTGGTATCACCGACTTTCTTGTTGCCCTTGGCACCGGGCAAGTACAGCCCCTCGGCGTTGAATGAGTACACCGGGACCAGATCGGTGCGACGGGTGGCCGGCAGGATCTCATCCATCAGGCTGTCGAGCACCAGTGGTACGGCGTCGGGGGTCGAGTAATAGGTCAGGACCATGTGCGCTCGATTCTGCCGCAGGGCCTTGACGTACGTAATGCGCAGTTTGTCGCTGGACACCCCCAGATGACGCAAACTGAAATACTTTGCGATGGCGTAGTCTTCGCAGTCACCGGCACCTTTCCAGAGTGCTTCGACGGGTGTCTCCCAATAATCGACAACGTGCCAGAGATCGATGTCTTCCACGTAGGTCATTTGCTTGTTGAAGAACAAATTGACGACCTTGAGCTGGTCCTGCTCGCTGACCTGTTTTTCGCTCGCCAATAGCCGCTGCCAGGCATCGATACGCTGCTGGCCTTGGCCCAACGGCCCGTAGACGGCGGTGGCCTTGCGGCTGATCTGCGAGAAATCCCAATCGGCACGCAGCCCGCCAAGCATCAGGCCAGCCAGTAAAATTGCTGATAAAAGCCAGCAAAGCAGTCGATAGGGAATAAAACTTACCGCCAAAGTGTTCAGTCCATGAAAGAGACGGAATTTCAAGGAATGGTGAAGCCTGGCTCTACAAAAAACAATGGCACAGTGCAATCATTCGCGGGAGCCGCGTTTTTATAACCGCCCCTTGTGAGAGACACAAAGTATGCTGTGTAAGCCCTTACAAACGGAAACTCTGGCTGTTTGACAAGCGCTTGGCCCATCTTTAGTGTTCTTTGGATCCAATTAGCCAAACTATTATTCAAAAAGGGAGGATAGCGCAACCGTGACGCAGAAGCCGAACCCATTAAGCAGCATCAAAATCAGCGGGCCTATTCCCGCCCATCTTGCGCGCTCCATTATCGAAGAAACCTTGCGTAATGCCATCCTCGATGGGCGATTGCCCTGTGGCACCGCCATGCGCCAGCAAGAACTGGCCAGCCTGTTCGGCGTCAGCCGCATGCCCGTGCGCGAAGCCTTGCGCCAGCTGGAGGCGCAATCCTTGCTGCATGTGGTGACTCACAAGGGTGCCGTCGTCGCCCCCTTGATCGAGGACAATTCGGCTGAGACCTATGCCTTGCGCATGCTGCTGGAGTCCGAGGCCCTGCGCCTGTCGATTCCGTTGCTCACCGACGCGGACCTTGCTCAAGCCGAGGCCTGTATCAATGCACTGGAAAGCGAAAAAGACTACACCGAGATTGGTCGGCTCAATCGCCTGTTTCACATGGTGTTGTACGGCAAGGCGCCCAACCAGCGGCTGCTCACTTTGGTCGAGCACGGATTGAATGAGGAGGAGCGCTTCCTGCGCTTCAACCTTGAAGCGATGGGGCTGGGCGAGACTTCCCAGGAGGATCACCGCGAACTGCTGAGCCTGGTAGCGCAGAAGAAGGTCGAGGAGAGCATCCTGACGCTGCGTAACCACTTGATGCGAGGCATGGAGGTAATCGCGACCTACCTCAGGGGCCTTGAGAGCGCCGACAAAAAAGCCGTGTAGTCGGTTTTTTCGCTTGAGCCCTTAATACTTACGTGACGGAGCAACTTCCCTATCCGGATTATTGCTCCGTCAGACATATTAAAAAAATCAACTAAAGGACAATTAACGCCGACTTAGCGCACGGAAAAATCCCACCTACAACCTGGCAACTTACCGCACATATAAACATCCGCAAAGTCCTTTAATACATTTGTATACCGGTTCAAACATTCAATCAGCTTATTATCTTCGTCCAGCAAGCTCCGCTTTCACAAACCGCTGCGACCGCCTATTTAAAAGGCAGCGTCGTGCGCGTGGTCGCGACCAAGTTACTCTTACATCCACAACTATAATATTCCAACACTGCTTTTACAGCACTCGCAACAACTATAGGCGTCAACCATGCACCAATATTTACTTGAGCAAAAAAAACAAAAACTGTTCGGCCACCCGTTATTTATAGAAATAACCACTCTTGGCAAGTTACAACACTTTATGCAATACCATGTATTTGCTGTGTGGGACTTCATGAGCCTGACCAAACGCCTGCAACAGGACCTGACCTGCACGCAACTGCCCTGGCTCCCCTGCGCTGACCCGCACGCTGCCCGCCTGATCAATGAAATCGTATTGGCGGAAGAGTCGGACGAGCACCCGACACGGGGCTATTGCAGCCACTTCGAGCTGTACCTGGACGCCATGACGGAAGTGGGCGCCAGCACTGTCGCAATCACCCGCTTTATCGAGTTGCAAAGCCAGGGAGTGGAGGTAAGCGCAGCGTTGCAAATGATCGGTGCGCCCCAGGGCGTGGCCCGTTTCGTCGACAGCACCTTGCAAATCGCCTTGAGCGCCCCGACCCACTGTGTGGCGGCGGCGTTCCTGCATGGCCGCGAGAGTGTAATTCCGTCTATGTTCGAGAGGCTTTTGCATAGCCATGCTTTCATAGGTCGGCAGGCCCCTACGTTATGTCACTACCTCAGCCGCCATATCGAAATGGACAGCGATGATCACGGGCCTGCGGCGCATCAGTTGCTACAGCGCCTGATCGAAGCAGACCCCAGCCGTCAGAGACAGGCCGATAATGCCGCCCTGGGCGCCGTGGAGAGTCGTATTACCTTCTGGGACGACGTACTGGCCTCGATGCAAGAGGTACGCCCGTGAACGCCGCCCACTACCAATCCTTTGCCGATGACTGGGAGCGTCGCGCAACCATCCGCACACGCCCCCGGCGGATGTTGGAAGACGACGACAAACTCATCTTCCCCCTGTGCCGCCAGCCTCTGGTGCTGAGTGCAACCTTTCTCAAGCACTGCCCACAATGGCGCGACTTCGTACTGGTGCAAAGCTTCTATAAATTCATCAATGACGTGGTGATTTTCGAAACCGAGATCGTCGACAAAACCGCGCGCAGCATCGCTAAAAATCGCTTCTCCCTGCCCTTCCCGCTCGCCTGCCGCTACGACGCGATGACGGTCGTTGTCGACGAGGATTACCACGCGCTGGTCGCGCTGGATTTCCTGCAGCAAGCCGTGGCTATGACCGGAATTCAACCGCTTGATCTACCCGGGCAAATTGAATTGGGCCGCGCGCTGCCGGCAGCCCAGGCGCAGGTACCGGTATATTTGCGCGATGCCGTTGAGTTGATCGGCGTCGCCATCGCTGAGAACACCGTCACCCATGACGTCGCAGCATTTTCCAAAGACGGCAGCGTCAAATCCTCTGTCCGCGGCCTGATGGCCGATCATCTGTTTGATGAAGGGCGGCATGCGCGGTTCTGGACACAGTTGGTGCGTCTCTACTGGCAGTCGGCAAGCCCGCAAGATCGCGACCACATTGCCCAAGCCCTGCCCGTGTTCCTGACGCGCTACCTGACCAACGACCTACAAAAAGACTTCGATCTGCAACTGATCGAACACTTGGTTATCAGTGCCGACGCTCGCCTGGCACTGCGCGATGAAATCCAGGCGCTGGACTTTCCCATCACCCATCAACATCCGCTGGTGGCCAATATCATGGGCTTTCTGCACCACAGCGGTGTCCTGCAAACCCCTAGCGTGGCACGAGCCCTGAGCGACTACCTGCCCGTATCGAGGAGGTTGGCATGAGGCGCTTGCAGATCGAGTGGCGTGGCACCAGTAAAACTCTGGAGGCGCTCAAGCAGGAGCTGGAGCAATATGGGCATGTGGCAGGAACGGGGGCTGTCGACCTATTGATTGACGACGGGAGTCAGCCGCTGCCGCCCTCGCCCACCAGTGCGCCTTGGTTAAGCTTGCGCATGGGTGTCGGCCCGCTCTGCGAAGACGGGCTGCCCTTACTGCAGTTGCGCTGCTATGACCGCGAGCGGCGCCTGCTAGCTGTGCAAGACGTTGCCCAGGAGCCCAGCGGCAATGGGCAGCGGTTGCGCCAGCAGGCAACGGATGCATTGGTGGAGTGCGCTGCTTTGTTGGTCTGCGGTTTCTCAAGAGACCCCGCTTATTTCTCGGCAACGGCCACTGCTAACGCCTGGCCGGAACAGAGTCTGCAAGAGCTGGATGCCTTGGCTTTCATGCACCGGTTCAACCACACGGCGGACCCCGCCTTACTGCACGCGGCCCGGACGCCCATGATCGAACGGCTGCAGGCCAGCCTTCATACCTTCGCGCATCGAACCGCGCTGAACATCGCCGGTCATGCGCTGACTTATCGGCAGCTCCAGCAACAAGCCATGGCAATCCAGCAACGCCTGCTTCCCCTGCTGGAGGGTGTCGAGTCCCCCCGAGTAGTCGGCGTATGCCTGGAGAAATCCGCCGAGTTGTACGCCAGCATTCTTGCGGTGCTTGGCTGTGGCGCCGTGTATTTGCCGTTGGTGCCGGACTACCCGCAGCAACGCCAGCACTGCATGCTGACCAGCCTCAAGGCTTGCGTGCTGCTGGAGAATGGCCTGCACCCGCTGCGAGAGCGTTTCGTTTCACTTGATGTGAGCCAGGTCGCCGCGCACAGCGCCGACCTGACGCAACCGCTGATACGCCATCATCCCCGTGCCGACGAGCCCTGCGTGGCACTGTTCACCTCGGGTACGACGGGCCAGCCTAAGGGGGTACTGCTGAGCCAATACAACCTGGCGCATTTCACCGCCTGGCTCGTCAGGCGCGTGGCGTTGGATCAACACAGCCGCGTCCTGCAGTTTTCGTCGCTGGGCTTTGATTCGTCACTGATCGATATTTTCCCGGCCTTGATCGCCGGCGCCGAGTTGATTGTCCCCAGTGCAGACCAACGTCACGACCCTCAGCAACTGGTAGAGCTGATTCGCCAGCAACACGTCACGCATGGGTTCGTACCACCGGCGCTGCTCAGCATCCTGCCGCTGGATCAGCCGTTAGGCATGTCTCATCTGCTGACCGGAGGTGATTTCTGCGAGCCCTGCGTGATTGAACAACTGGCCGGTCAATGCCACCTGCATAACCTCTATGGGCCAACTGAGGCCACTGTGTTGGTGACCCATCGGGTATTCCAGCGAGGTGACAGCCATCGCAATATCGGACCTCCCATCGCCAACAGCCAGGTGCTGATCCTCGATGGGAACCTGCAGCCCGTGGATGAACAGGTAATGGGCGACTTGTACATTGTCGGCCCAGGCGTAAGCCTGGGTTATTCGAATACACCGTCCCTGGCCGACAATCCGTTCGTGGCACTGACACTGCCCAATGGGCAAGTGCTGCAGGCTTATCGCAGCGGCGACTTGGCGAAATGGACGCAAGAAGGCATCGAGCTGGGCGGCCGTCGGGATGAGCAAGTCAAGATCCGCGGGTTTCGAGTTCAGCCTCGGGATATTGAACAGTGCTTGCGCGATAGTCGCTTGTTTCGCCAAGTGGCAGTGGTGATCGATGCGGCACACAGAGTCATCGGGTTTGTCGCCCAGCCAGAACCTGGCGCTACGCTGGCAAGCCTGAAGAAATACGCTCGGCAATGGTTGCCCGTGCACATGCAGCCAAGCGTTTGGAGCGAGCTGGCAGGCATGCCCCGTTCGAATAACGGCAAGATTGATCGCAAGGCCTTACTGGCCATGCCAATAACTACACCGGTCGGGGTGAGCCGCTGCCGTGTACAAGACCCTTTGCAGGCACAACTGGCTGACCTGTGGGGTGAACTGTTGGGATTACCCGCTGGCGAGCTCTCGATCGATGAGAGTTTTTTCAACCTCGGTGGCCACTCCATCCTGTTGTCGACCCTGTTGCTACGCCTGCGCGAGCAGTTTGGTCGTAGCTTCTGCCTGAGCCCCTTTTTTGAGACGCCGACCATTCGCACATTGGCCGTACTCATGGACGGCGGCACGCTGCCGAATACACCGTCCAACCAGATGGAGCAAGATGCGACGCGAGCACTGGAGGTCGAGGTGCTGCCCGCGGCCCTTGCGGGAGATCCGCGCAAAGCCATCGTCACCGGGGCGAACAGCTTTGTCGGGGTGCATATCGTCCAGGCACTGCTGGCTGGCGGAGCGCAGGACGTGGCGTGCCTGGTGCGTGAGTTGCCCGGCCATTCGGCGGCGGCAAGGTTTGCCCAGGCGTTGCGTGAATACCGCTTGGAAGATCTGGACCTGAGCCGAGTGCAGGTATACGCCGCTGATATTTGTAAACCCCGCCTGGGCTTGGCCGACGACGTGTACGAGCACCTCGCCCGCCATTACGGCGTGGTGGTGCATAACGCCGCGCAGGTCAATCATGTGATGGATTACGCCTCACTCGCCAAGGACAACGTCGAACCGGTGCTGGAGTGCCTGCGTCTTTGCGAGACCCATTGCAAGAAGGCCCTCAATTTCATCTCGACGCTCTCAGCCTGCAGCAGCGCGGACGTCGATGGGTACGTACTTGAAGCGCCTGCCCAGCGCACACTGCCGCTCTACGTGAAAAACGGCTACAACCTCTCCAAGTGGGTCGCCGAGCGGCTATTAGGACGAGCAGTCGAGCAAGGGGCCTGGGTCAATATTCATCGGCCGGGGAATATCAGCTTCAACAGCCAGAACGGTGTTTGTCAGCCACAGAAAAACCGCTTGCTGTTGATGCTCAAGGGGTCTCTGCAATTGGGGCTCGTCCCGCGACTGGAGGCCAATTTCGATCTGATGCCGGTGGACTTCCTGGCGCGTTTCATTGCCTTCCATAGCGCTCATTTTGACACCGAGCGAAACGTGTTCAACTTGCACAATCCGCAGCCCTTGAATTGGGATCAGTACCTCGATGCCTTCAGCGAGGCTGGGCACGTTTTTGACCGAGTAAGCGTTGAAGAGTGGCAACGAGCGTTGCGCAAAGTGAGCCGCGATAACGCGCTGTTCGGGGTGCTGGGCTTTTATCTAGACGGGCTGGGCGAAGACATCGGTGACACGTCGATGATCCGTTACGACAATGCCCGGTGGGGCTTGGAAAAAATGGGGATGGGCTATCCACCCAAGAGCCAGGCGCTGTTACGCAAGGGCTGCGACTATCTGAGCGCTATTAGCTTCCTCTGAATAGCATCCTGGACGCAGGGCCAAGCAGTCGGAGCGAGAGGCCTCGCTCCGATGCAGTCAGGATCAGATCTTGAAGCTATCGACCAATTGCTTCAATCGGCTGGCCTGCTGGGACAGCGCATCGCAGTCCTTGAGCGTCTCGTTGAGGTTGGCCACACCCTGCTGGTTCAAGAGGTTGATCTGGTTGATATCGACGTTGAGGGTTTCAACCACTGCGGTCTGCTCTTCAGTCGCGGCCGCAACGGATTGGTTCATGCCATCAATCTCAACGATACGTTGCGTCACGCTGACCAAGCGCTCACCTGCCTGGTTGGCGACTTCAACACTTTCTTCGCTGGAAGCCTGGCTGGCATTCATGGTGGTCACGGCTTCACGCGAACCCACTTGCAGCGAAGTGATCATCTTGTGGATTTCCTCTGCCGACTCCTGGGTACGGTGCGCCAAATTACGCACTTCATCCGCCACCACGGCAAATCCACGCCCGGCTTCGCCAGCACGGGCCGCTTCGATCGCTGCGTTGAGGGCTAGCAGGTTGGTTTGTTGGGAAATGCCTTTGATCACATCCAGGATGTGCCCGATGTTATCGGTACTGGCATTGAGGGTTTCGATCTGAGTGCAAGACAGGCTGATCTTTTGCGACAACTCAGACATCGCCTGGATGGTTTGCTCTACCACTTTACGACCATCGTCAGCTTGTTCGCTGGCACCACTGGCGTGCTGGGACGCATCCGCGGCGTTACGCGCGATTTCCTGGGTGGCAGCCCCTAGTTCGTTGATGGCTGCGGCTACGCTGTTGGTACGCGCGCTCTGTTCGTCAGAACCGATGATCGACGCATTCGATGAAGCCATCACACGCTGGGACAAATCGTGCACCTGGCGCGTTGCCGAAGACACTTCGGAAATCGACGCGTGGATTCGCTCGACGAACTGATTGAATGCGCTGCCGACCTCGCCGAACTCGTCCTTGCTGGTCACGTCGAGGCGTCGGGTCAAATCACCTTCGCCTTGGGCAATGTCCTGCATGGCCACGCCCATGGTGGTCAGCGGGCGCAACAGTACTTGAATCAACAGGCTCAGGAGCACCGCAATGGCCACAACGGCGATCAACATCGCAATCAAGGCCGAAGTGCGGAATTTGCCTAGTGGGGCATAGGCTTTTTCTTTGTCGATCGACAGGCCGATGTACCAGTCAGCGCCAGGCAAGCCGCTGATAGGTGTGAAAGAGAGGATGCGATCCTGTCCTTTGAGTACGACGTCCTGATTGAGCTTCTCAATGCGCACGTTGGTGCCAGGGTAGATGTCCTTGAGGTTCTTCATCACCTGGTCCTGGTCTGGACTGACGATGACCTGGCCATCGCCGCTGACCAGGAACGCATGGCCGATACCACCGAAGTCTACCGAGTTGATGATCTTCACCAGTGTCTGCAGGCTCAGGTCACCACCGACAACACCCAACAACTCGCCGTTCTTTTTCACCGGCATGGCAATTGTCACGATCTGACCGCCCACAGCCGCCATATAAGGCGGAGTAAGCATGGTTTTGTCCGCAAGTACTGCTTGCTTGTACCAAGGGCGCTGACGAGGGTCGTAGTCGTCAGGCATCTTCGCGTCAGGGCGCTGGGTGAATACCCCGTTGGCTTGTCCCACATAGGTGAACTGGAAGTTGTTGGTAAACGCTGGTTGATCGACCAAACCAGGAAGATCGGCGGCGCTGCCCTGGTGGGCAACGTTTTGCGCCAGATTCTCGAGAACCAGGATGCGACCACTGAGCCAGTTCTGCACACTGCTGGCAGTGAGCTCGCCGGATTGCTGGATGGACGACGTCAGGTTTTGCCTGATGGTGCTGCGCTGCAGGTAGTCGTTGTAGAGCGTGAATAACGCGAAGGCTAAAACCACGACGCCTGACGCGGCCAACAGAATTTTATGACTGAACTTGAGATTCATTTCATCGACTTCTTTTGCCAAAGGGGGGTGAGCGTGCCGAGTGGAACATTCCATGTAACGGGATAGGCGGACTCTGCGGTCGCTCTATTTCGGTGCACGCATGGCTCGTCAGGCTTTCGGCCAAACTTCGACAAATCTTAGGAATTTGTGAGAAGCATCTTCTTTTAGCGTAGGAAACCGACAGGCGGTAAGTGTCGCGTAGATAGGCTGTGACGGGCCGCCCTAAACGACAAAACCCCTGTCTGCGTTAGCAGACAGGGGTTTCGGAATTTAATCTTGACGATGACCTACTCTCACATGGGGAAACCCCACACTACCATCGGCGATGCATCGTTTCACTGCTGAGTTCGGGATGGGATCAGGTGGTTCCAATGCTCTATGGTCGTCAAGAAATTCTGTGTACCAGACCGTTGCGTTGGCAACGTGCCGGTGAAATTCATGAGCTTCTACATAAACAAAACCCCTGTCTGCGTTAGCAGACAGGGGTTTTGGAATTTAATCTTGACGATGACCTACTCTCACATGGGGAAACCCCACACTACCATCGGCGATGCATCGTTTCACTGC
>NZ_QODJ01000087.1:0-18092 GCF_009935965.1 Pseudomonas sp. L13 | reverse complement strand
CCGCAGCAATGGATATGTACACAATCCAACTGTGTTGACTGCCAGGCCGCCTTCGCGAGCAAGCCCGCTCCCACAGTGGGATCATTGGGGTGTCAGGTAGATAGATGTCGACTGTTAGGCCGCCATCGCAGGCAAGCCAGCTCCCACAGGTGATCAATGATGTGTTGGCGGACGAGTTACCGCCTGCCCGAGCGCGTACTCACATCCACCCACACCGCCAGCACCAAAATGCTGCCCTTGACGATCATCTGCCAGTAGCTGTCCACGTCCAGCATCGACATGCCATTGTCCAAACTGGTAATCACCAACGCCCCCAGCAACGCGCCATACACCGTGCCCGACCCACCGCGCATCGAAGTGCCGCCAATAAAGCACGCCGCGATGGCGTCAAGTTCACCCATGTTGCCTGCCGACGGCGAACCCGCCGCCAGGCGCGCGGTATTGACCAGGCCGGCCAGCGCGCACATCACGCCCATGATGCCGAAGATCCACAGTTTCACCGCTTGCACATTGATGCCCGACAGCCGCGTGGCCTCCATATTGCTGCCCACCGCATACACGCGGCGGCCGAACACGGTCTGGCGGGTCACATAGCTGAACACCCCCAGCAACGCCAGCAACAGCAACACCGGCACGGGGATGCCGTCGTAGCGGTTGAGGGTGGTGACAAAGCCGGCAAGCACCGCGCCAATCAGCACCACGCGCAGTGCATCGCGCAGCAGTGAATGCGCAGCCAGCCCATGCAGCGCACGGTTGCGCCGTTGTTTCCAAGTGAGGAACAGCGTCAGGGCAAACAGCAACACCCCCAACGCGATACCGACGGTGTGGGGCAAATACCCCTGGCCCACATACACCAGCGACGGCGACACCGGCGCGATGGTGGTGCCGCCGGTAATCCCCAGCAGAATCCCGCGAAACGCGAGCATCCCGCCCAGGCCGACGATGAACGACGGGATGCGCAGGTAAGCGGTCATGTAGCCGTTGGCCAAGCCGATCATCAAGCCGCACAGCGCCACCAGGCTCAGGTTGGTCAATAGCGGTACGTGATAAACCACATCCAGAATCGCCGCCAGCCCACCCAGCAATCCGAGTAGCGAGCCCACCGACAAGTCGATCTCGCCGCTGATGATCACCAGCACCATGCCGCACGCCAATATGCCGGTGATCGACATCTGCCGCAGCAGGTTGGAGAGGTTGCGCGGGGTGAGAAAACCGCCCTCGGTCTGCCAACTGAAAAACAGCCAGATGAACGCCACGGCGATCACCAGCGCGAGCATTTTGTAGCGGGTAAATAGGTGTTTGACCTGGTTCATCTACGCGGTCTTCCGATCATTATTGTTATGGCTGAGCGCAGCGGCGAGCACCTGTTCCTGGGTGAGCCCGTCATTGATGAAATCCCCCCGCAACTGGCCGTCGCCAATCACCAGCACGCGGTTGGACACGCCGAGCACTTCGGCCAATTCCGAGGAGACCATGATGATCGACACGCCTTCGGCCGCCAGTGCACCCATCAGTTTGTAGATCTCATACTTGGCGCCCACGTCCACCCCGCGTGTGGGTTCGTCGAGGATCAGCACCTTGGGCTTGGCCATCAGCATTTTCGCCAGCACGGCCTTTTGCTGGTTGCCGCCGGAGAGGCTGGTGATCGGCAGCGATGGGCTGGCGGTCTTGAGGTGCATGCGGCTGATTTGCTGGTCGATGCTGCCCAGTTCGGCTTCGGCGTTGATGCGGGTCAGGTGCGCGTAGGTGTCGAGCACCGCCAGGGTGATGTTCTGGCCCACGCCCAGGTCGGGGATGATGCCTTGGCGCTTGCGGTCTTCTGGGACCATGCACAGCCCGGCGCGGATCGACTTGAGCGGCGTGCGCGTGTCGATCACCTGGCCTTCCAGCCACACCTCGGCGCTGTAGCGCCCGGGGTAAGCACCGAACAGCGCCGACACCAACTCCGTGCGCCCGGCGCCCACCAAGCCGGCGATGCCGAGGATTTCACCGCGCCTGAGCACGAAGGAGATGTCGTCGACGCGTTTGCGCTTGGGGTTGTCGACGTCGTAGCAGGTGACGTTACGCGCCTCGAAGATCACCTCGCCCACATCATGGGGCTCGGTGGGGTAGAGGTTGCTCATTTCGCGGCCGACCATCTGCGTGATGATCCGGGGGATGTCCATGTCTGCCATGGCGGTGGTCGCGATGTGCTTGCCGTCGCGAATTACTGCAATGGTGTCGCACACCGCCGCCACTTCATCGAGCTTGTGCGAGATGTACACACAGGCCACGCCCTTGGCTTTGAGGCCCCGGATAATGTCCAGCAGCACCTCGATTTCGCCACGGGTCAGGGCCGAGGAAGGCTCGTCAAGAATCAACAGGCGCGCCTGTTTGTTCAAGGCCTTGGCGATCTCCACCAGTTGCTGGTAGCCGCCGCCATACTGCGACACCGGCAGCGCCACATTCATGTCTGGCACCTTGAGTTCGCGCATCAGCGCCTCGGCGCGGTGCAGCATCGCCGGGTAGTTCATGCGCCCACCGGGCAGGGTCAGTTCGTGGCCCATGAAGATGTTCTCGGCCACCGACAGGTCGGGCACCAGGGTCAGTTCCTGGTGAATGATGACAATCCCGGCGGCCTCGGTTTCGCGGATAGACTGGGCCTTGAGCGGCTGCCCATCCCAGAGGATTTCGCCCTCCCAGGTGCCGTGCGGGTACACCGCCGAGAGCACCTTCATCAAGGTGGATTTACCCGCACCGTTCTCACCGCACAGGCCCACGCATTCCCCAGGTTTGACCTTGATGTCGATGCCGTTGAGGGCGTTGACACCGCCAAAACTTTTGACGATGCCGTTCATTTTCAGCAGGTAGTCGGACATGGGAAAGGCTCACACAAATAGGCTGGCCCCCACCCCTGTAGGAGCGAGCTTGCTCGCGAAAAACCCGAGAGCGCCGCGTTTATCCAGGAAGCGCGCATTATCGTTGACGTTTTTCGCGAGCAAGCTCGCTCCTACAGGGGGCGAGGTTTTATCGAGGCAGTCATCAGTGCCCGGCGATCTGCTCTTTGGTGTAGAACCCGTCCTTCTCCAGCACGTCGATATTGGCCTTGGTCAGGGGCGTCGGGGTGAGCAGGATGGTGTCGACCTGTTTGCTGCCGTTGTCGTATTGCGAGCTGTAGGTGGGTTTTTCATTGCGCGCCAACTGCACTGAAAGCCTGGCCGCTTCGCTGGCGATCAGCTTGAGTGGCTTGTACACGGTCATGGTCTGGGTGCCGTCGATCACGCGCTTGATCGCCGCCAGGTCAGCGTCCTGGCCGGAGATCGGCACCTTGCCCGCCAACTTCTGCGCAGCCAGGGCCTGGATCGCACCGCCGGCGGTGGCGTCGTTGGAGGCGACGATGGCGTCGATCTTGTTGTCGTTACGGGTCAGGGCGTTTTCGACAATGCTCAAGGCTTCGGTAGGGTTCCACTCCTTGACCCATTGCTGGCCAACAATCTTGATATCGCCTTTGTCGATGGCCGGTTGCAGCACCTTCATCTGACCTTCGCGCAGCACCTTGGCGTTGTTGTCCGTCGGCGCGCCGCCCAGCAGGAAGTAATTGCCCTGGGGCGCCGCTTGCAACACGCCGCTGGCCTGCATCTCGCCGACCTTTTCGTTATCGAAGGAAATGTAGGCGTCGATGTCAGCGTTGAGGATCAGGCGATCATAGGACACCACCTTGATCCCGGCCTTCTTGGCTTCGGCCACTGCGTTGGTCAGCACCGTGGCGTTGAACGGCACGATCACGATCACATCGACGCCTCTAGAGATGAGGTTTTCGATTTGGGCAATCTGCTTCTGTTCGTTGGCGTCGGCAGACTGCACGAACACCTTGGCGTCGAGCTTTTCTGCGGCGGCGACAAAGTAATCACGGTCGCGGGACCAGCGCTCCAGGCGCAGGTCGTCGATGGAAAAGCCGATTTTCGGGTGCGCAGGGGCGGCCATCACCGGCAGGGCGAGCAGTGCCAGGGCTGCGGCGAGCAGGGCAGGTTTGAATGACTTCATGGTGGTGCGTCCTTTTATTGTTGTTGGAAAGACACAGCGTGGTGCGGGTTGAACTCTAGAGCGTCATTCGACGCTCTGTGCAGAGATTTGTCGTGCAAATGTCACCGATAGATAAACCGATTCACAACGCCTTCAAGCATCTCCTGGCGCCCACTCACCGCCTGCGGGTTCAGCGCGTTGGCAAAGGCATGTTCAGCCAATGACTCCAGGCTGAATTCACCGGCCAACACCGCCTGGCCCAATGGCTGCTGCCAGCCGGCATAGCGCTGGTCCTTGAACTGCTGCAAGCGGTCGTCCTGCACCATCGCCGCCGCACGCTCCAGGGCCAGGGCCAGCACATCCATGGCCGCGACATGCCCGTGGAACAGGTCCACCTCGTCGAGGCTCTGGCGGCGCACCTTGGAATCGAAGTTATAGCCGCCGTTCTTGAACCCGCCGGCCTTGAGGATTTCATAGGTGGCCAGGGTCATTTCCTCGACGCTATTGGGGAACTGGTCGGTGTCCCAACCGTTCTGCGGGTCGCCGCGGTTGGCGTCGATACTGCCGAAGATCCCCAACGATACAGCGGTGGCGATCTCATGATGAAAACTGTGCCCGGCCAACGTCGCATGGTTGGCCTCGATGTTCACTTTGATCTCGTGTTCCAGGCCGTACTCATGCAGGAAGCCGAACACGGTGGCGCTGTCGTAATCGTATTGGTGCTTGGTCGGCTCCTGGGGCTTTGGCTCGATCAACAGGTCACCCGTAAAGCCGATCTTGTGCTTGTGCTCCACCACCATGCGCATAAAACGTCCGAGCTGTTCACGCTCGCGCTTGAGATCGGTGTTGAGCAAGGTTTCATAACCCTCACGGCCACCCCATAGCACATAGTTGGCGCCCTTGAGCCGCAGCGTGGCATTCATCGCACTGAACACCTGGGCGGCGGCGAAGGCGAACACCTCTGGGTCCGGATTGCTCGCAGCCCCAGCGGCAAAACGCGGGTTGCTGAAGCAATTGGCGGTGCCCCACAACAGCTTGATGCCGGTCTGTTCCTGATGGCGTTCCAGGTGGTCGACCATCTGCGCAAAGTGGTTGCGGTACTCCTTGAGCGAGCTGCCTTCGGGCGCCACATCGGTGTCGTGAAAGCTGTAGTAGTCAATGCCCAGCTTGGAAAAAAACTCAAACGCCGCCTCGGCCTTGCCGATGGCCACCTCCATTGGATCGCCACTGCGCTGCCACGGGCGCTTGAACGTGCCCATCCCAAACATATCCGCCCCCGGCCACACAAAGGTATGCCAGTAACAGGCGGCCATGCGCAGGTGCTCACGCATGGGCTTGCCGAGTATCAGCTTGTTGGCGTCGTAGTGACGAAACGCGAGGGCAGAGGTGCTGGCAGGGCCTTCGAAGCGCACCTTCTCGACACCGGGGAAGTACGGCATGGGGTTTTCCTTATTGTTCTGGGCGGTGTCTGGATACTAGCAATGGTGCTTGGGCGGCTGATTATGAAAATCACCAAAGGGGAGTGCGATTTTGAGTGAAGGGCTGAGAACGGCTCAGGGAGTACAGGATTTAGGGAAACGTCTGACTTTACGGTGGGGATATGCCTCTTCAAGGTTTGGTGTGCCGCTGACTTGCTCTTGCTCGTTTACCTCGGAAGGCGTTACGCGTCAGTTTTCTTATCGAGACGAGCAGGGAAGTGCGGCCAAAAAACATGGATAAGGGGCAAAAAAATGAGCGTAGGTTATTTCGTCCGCCAAGGTGATAAAACCAGTTGCGGCGGCCAAGTGCTGGACGGAGATCAAAGGACCCATATGCATGGCAGTCTTCGTGCGTGCGAAGGTGACCCAGTCACCTGTGGCAAGGATGGGCAAACGTACAAAATCATCGGCGGCATTTCCTTCATGCAAAGCAATGGCCGGCTTATAGCCGGTACGTTGGATAGCTACAGCGGCTGTTCCTGTAAAGCCGAGCTGATTCCTTCGGTCTTACTCGGCAAGTACCACAGCAGAGGTGGCTCGGTTGTGAGCGCCAATAGACTGGCCGCTGAGCCGGTCCAGCCAACGCCCCACTGGACGACCCCCTCTCAACGCACCTCCACCTCGCCAAGTGAGTCGCCCCAATCCGCATTTGCCGCATTTAAAGCGCTCCTAGGCGAGGAGCCAGGTTTTTATATCGTGCCTAAAAGCATGAGCCGCGAGGCGCTGGAAGCCACACTTTTTCCGACGCTCGACCCGGCTGTAATGCGTAAGTTTCAATCGCTGAATCCCAACACAGGCCACGTCAAAGCTGGTTCGATGATCGTGCTCAGCGATCCGAAAAACACCTCCTGCACGTATGAAGAAGCTCAGTTGATGCAGGCTGCACAACACGTCAGCGCATCACTGGATGAACTGACGCCGGACGAGGCTGACTTTCTCTATCGCCACGGTGCCGAGATCGCTGGATTTATCGGCCATACCTCAACCTGGCTCGGCGTCAGCGCAGTGGTGATGGAAAAGCACCTGAGCAACTTGCGCGACACGCTGCAGGCCATGGAGCGTCTGCATCAGGACAGCTATCGGCAGCACGGGCACCTTAGGTCACCGCAGTTCTTCGCTGATCGCCAACGGTTGATGAACCAGTTGGATGCTCATCTGCTCAACTCCACCCGCTTGCGAGGACAAACAACGCTGGGCGATCACCCCAAGTTGAAAACGGCCCTTGGAATTTCCAGTCGCAGCTTGGTGCATCACTGGGACAAGGCGGGTGGGCCGGGACAGATCCCGGGGTATGCCGCTCATGTGGAGGCGGTCAGTCGTGCAACGAAGTATATGAAGGCAGGTGGTTATATCGGTATAGGCCTTGGCGGAGTGTCTTCGTTGCTGGCTATTGAGCAGGTGTGTAATGCTGATTCTGGAGCTGCATGTGAGAGGGTTAAGTTCACTGAAGGCGGGAAATTCGCAGGCGCTACATTTTTTGGTGTGGGAGCAGGAGCGTTAGCCGGTGCGACAGGCGGCTCAGTCTGCTTGGCACTGGGTGTTACGACGGGAATAGGGGGAGTGGTCTGCGTCGCGGCTTTAGTAGGAGCTGGCGCATGGGCAGGTACCACCTACGGTGGTCAAGGTGGTGAATACGTGGGTGAAAAGATCTACGAGGCAATACAACCATGACTAACATCGATACTTGGCCACCTTGGGTTGCGATTATCTTTGCCGGAGGCCCTATTCTGCTTGCAGCTGCTGGCCTTGCTTTTAGCCTTTACCTTACTCACTGTCATCTGGAAGCCATGAAGGAGGCTCTAAAAAATAGTCGTTATATGTACATATGGGGGACAAGTTTGGGGAGGCGCGGTTTGATTTGGTCTCTCTTGGAAATGTCGAAAATCGCCGGAATGGTGGTTTGGCCAAGGGCCTCTATCATTATGGGCGAGGTTGATCCAGTCGACATCGAGAAGTTTCCCCCGTACCTGAAGCGACTTTTAGTTATCGATTTGGCAATGATGATAGTTGCCTGTATTTGGATGGGTGTCGTGGTTGTGCTGCTTAGATTTAGATGACCTCAAAGCGGGCCTCCTCCGAGGCCCGCTATCCTGATCAGTCAAACCTCTGCGCACTCATCTGCACCGACCGGCCCCAGGACAAAAACAATGAAAACCCTACCGCCCGTTCACCGCATCGCCTTGCTCTTCAACGGCAGCAAAATCTACGACCGCGGCATCATCGCCGGCATTGGCAACTACCTGAGCAGCACCCGCGCATCCTGGGACCTGTTCCTTGAAGAAGACTTTCTCTGCCGTCTGCGCGGTATCGAGCGTTGGCAGGGCGATGGGATCATTGCTGACTTCGATGACCCGCTGATTGGCGAGGCGCTGGCCGGCAGTCGGGTTCCAGTGGTGGCGGTGGGCGGGTCCTATGAGGATGTCAGCAAGTACCCCAAGGGCATTCCCTATGTGGCCACCGATAACCATGCCCTGATGAAGCTGGCCTACGAGCATCTGGTGGAGGCGGGTTTGACGCGGTTTGCCTGTTTCAGCCTGCCCGAAGCCCAGGCCAATCGGTGGGCCCAGGAGCGTGAGAAAGCTTTTCGCCGCTTGATGCAGCGCGATGGCTTGCAGGTAGAGGTGTATCGCGGCCTGGGCACCAGTGCGCCGTTGTGGGACAGCGCAGTGGAGCAGCAGATTGCCTGGCTGCACAGCTTGCCCAAGCCTATCGGCATTATCGCGGTGACCGATGCCCGCGCTCGGCAATTGCTGCAAGCCTGCCTGACGGCGGGTATTGCGGTGCCGGAGGAGGTGGCGTTGATCGGTATCGACAACGACCCGCTGACCCGCACGCTCACGCGGGTGCCGCTCAGTTCGGTGATCCAGGGCACGGAGACCATGGGCCGCACCGCTGCAGCGCTGTTGCATCAGATGTTGCACGGTAAACCCTGCACGGGCACCCAGGTGCTGGTGCCGCCGGACGCCATTAACGTGCAAGCCTCCAGCCTGCATCAGCCCCTGGGCAACCCTTACGTGATGCAGGCCTTGTTGTTTATTCGCCAGTACGCCTGCCAGGGCATCAAGACCGATCAGGTCGCGGCTTATGTCGGCGTTTCCCGCTCGTCCCTGGAAGCGCATTTTCGCAAGGCGCGAGGCTGCAGCGTGCATGATGAGATTTTGCGCTTCAAACTCGCCGCTGCTGCCAAGGGCCTTGAAAACCACAGCCTTGCTATTGCCGACATTGCCGCACGCTGCGGCTTCACCTCTGCGCAGTACCTGCATACGGTGTTTCGCCGCGAATTTGGCTGTACGCCGCGTCAGTATCAGCAGGGCGCGAGCTAGAACACCGCTTTGACTTGCAAGCCCAGCACCAGCGCATTGTCGATGCTCTCCCCGGAAAACGCCCCCGGCTCGATGATGTATTGCACATCCGGGCGCAAGGTCAGCCAAGGCGTGGCCTGGTAGCCATAACTGAGTTCAATCAGCTGTTCGGCGGTGTCCAGGTCGGGATAGGCCGTGCCGGCGTTGAACGCTGCCAACTCCTGTACATCGCGGCTGCGCGGGTTCGGCACCGCACGGCCGTAGCCCAGGGCAACGGTATCGCGTGGGCGACCTTCGAACGGTTTGTACAGCACCACGCCCGCGCCATACCACTTGGTGAACGGCGAGGCCGCTTGGCTGGCGGCGGAGTATTGGCCGAAGGCATGCAGGCTGCGGCCTTGGGATGATTGTGAGGCCCACACGGCCTGGTCGATCAAGAGGTAGTGACCGCCACGCCCACTGACGTCCTTGTTGCTGCCAATGCGTTTTACATCGGAACTGTCGTAGTAATAACCGAGCTTGTATTCACCGGGCAGTGCGCCCGCATGCTTGTAGATCAGCTCAATGGGCACCACGGTACCGGTGGTGTGTTTGGGCCCCAGGTGCCAGGCGCGGCTGGAGTTGCCGTTGCTGGACGGGTCGACATTGAATGCCGCCACGCGCAGTTGCCAGTTGGGCGAAAAGTCGTATTTCACCCGGGCACCCAGGTGCGCGTTCGGGTAGTTGGCCCAGCCGCTGCCGCCGGACATGTTCAGCGGATGCCCGCAGAACCCGGCGTTCATGAAGTTGCACAGGATGCCGCTGTCCAGGCCACCGAGGTCATTGCCCATGGCCATATAGCCCAGCTTGAGGTTCAGCGCCGGGGTGAACAGCGTGCGCTCGTAGCTCAGCTCGGTGAGGCGGGTGTAGAGGCCGCCGTAGTTTTCCTGGATCGGCAGGCGGTTGCCCGCCAGGTCTTCGGAGGCGCTGTTGCCGCGTCGGTCGTTGAGGGTCAACTGGATGCGGTCGCCGTTGGTGAAACCGTAGAGCTTGCCCAGGTCGAACTGCACGCCGAGCTTGAGGTTTTGCGAATAGCGCGCCGAACGGTGCTGGCCGCCGTGGGCGTTGTAGGCGGTCTCGCCGCTGTAGTCACCGGTAAAGCGCACACCTTGCGCGTCGAGTTCGCGGCGCAGGCCGCCCCAGTCGCCGGTCAGGGTGGTGTCGTCGGCTTGAACGGGCAGGGCGGCCGCAAAGGCCAGGCCCAGCGCCAGGCGCCAGGCGGTATGAGGAGTAGGGGTCATGGGGGATATTTCCAAACACAAAGCGCGGTGCCGGAGCACCGCGCGAACAGAGGGTAGTTACGGCAGGGCGTAGGCGATCACGTAGTCGCCGCGGTCGGTGGACTGGCGTGCGCCGCCGGCGGTGACGACGATGTATTGCTTGCCGGTTTTGGGCGACACGTAGGTCATCGGCCCACCCTGGCTGCCGACGGGCAGGCGGGCTTTCCAGATTTCATCGCCATTGCCGCTGTTGAAGGCGCGCAGGTAGAAGTCCTGGGTGCCGGCAATAAAGATCAGGCCGCCCTGGGTGGACAGCGTACCGCCCAGGGTGGGCAGGCCTACCTTGATCGGCAGGTGCATGCGGATACCCAGCGGGCCGGTGTCTTCAACGGTGCCCACCGGTACTTGCCAGGCGACCTTTTGCGTCTTCATGTCGATGGCGGTCAAGGTGCCGAATGGCGGCGCCTGGCACGGAATGCCGGCCACCGACAGGAAGCGGTTTTTGTTCACCGCATACGGCGTGCCCTTGAGCGGCACGGCGCCCATACCGGTGTTCAGCGCTTCACCGCCGGAAGAGGCCTGGGCCTTATTCTGCGACGGCACCATTTGGATCCACAGGCCCAGGCGCATGTCGTTGACGAAGATAAAACCGTGCACCGGGTCGGTGGAAATGCTGCCCCAGTTCATGCCGCCCAGGGAGCCCGGGAAGCTCAGGGATTTATCGGTGCCCGGCGCGGTGTACAGGCCGTCGTAGCGCATGCCCTTGAAGTCGATGCGGCACAGCAACTGGTCATACGGCGTCGCGCCCCACATGTCCGATTCGGTCAGGGTTTGCGCGCCGATCTGCGGCATGCCCACGGATTTCGGCTGGGTCAGAGAATACGGCTCGTTGGGAATGTTCGCGGCTTTGACCGGCACTTCCTGCACGTCTGTCAGTGGCTTGCCGGTGGCGCGGTCGAGCACATAGATCTGCCCGGCCTTGGTGCCGATGACCACGGCCGGTACGGCCTTGTCGCTGCCTGGCGGGGTGAAGTCGATCAGGCTTGGCTGCATCGGCAGGTCGAAGTCCCAGAGGTCGTTGTGGACCGTCTGGTAGACCCACTTCTCGGCACCGGTGGAGGCGTCGAGTGCCAGCACCGAAGCGCCGTATTTGTGGTTGAGCTGGGTGCGTTCCACGCCGTAGATATCGGTGGACGAGCTGCCCATCGGCAGGAAGACCGTGTTCATCAGTGGGTCGTAAGACATCGGCGCCCAGCTGTTCGGGGTGCTGCGCACGTAGGTGGCGTCGCCCGTCGGGGCTTGCTTGTCTTCAGGGTTGCCTGGGTCGAACGCCCAGCGCATTTGGCCGGTGATCACGTCAAAGCCACGGATCACGCCACCGGGCATATCAGTCTGCACATTGTCTGCCACGCGGCCGCCGACCACCACGGTGGTGCCGGCCATCAGCGGCGCCGAGGACAGTTGGTAGTAGCTGTCCGGTACATTGCCCAGGCCGGCCTTGAGGTCCACCTGGCCATGGGTGCCGAAGTCTTCGCAGAACTTGCCGGTGTCGGCGTCCACGGCGATCAGGCGCGCATCAATGGTGTTGGTCAACAGGCGACGCTGGCACTGCGCACCGGCAGGCACGCTGGCGGCCAGGATCGGCGAGCTGTTGGGCTGGGTCGGCTGGGCAATCGGCGCGCTGGCGTCGAAATACGCCATGCCCCGGCAACGCTGCCACACTGCCGATTTGGCGCTGACTTCGTTCTTCCACAGTTCTTTGCCGGTGTCGGCATCCAACGCGATCAGGTTGTTGTGCGGGGTGCAGATAAACACTTTGTTGCCGATCTGCAGGGGCGTCAGCTGGTCTTCGGCACCGTTGCCGTCGCTGATGGCCACGTCGCCGGTGTGGTAGGTCCAGGCGACTTTGAGCTTGTCGATGTTGTCGCGGTTGATCTGGTCCAGCGCGGCGAAACGGCTGCCACCTTCGGTATTACCGTAGTGCGCCCAATCTTTCTGCGCATCGGCCGCAGCCACTGGGGTAATGCCCGGGCCCGCACCAGTGGGCTTAACGCTTGGGTGCGCGACAAACATATTGCCCGCTGCCACCGCCACGCCCAATGCCAACACGGCGGCGACGCCATAGGCACCCCGCGCCGGTTTGCCGGCCAGCAACGGATACACCAGCGCGACCACCACGCCGATCACCGCAAACATGAACAGTCGTGAGAACAGCGGCCAGTATTCCAGGCCCACGTCGGCCACCGCCCACACGGCGGTAGCCACCAGGAACGCGGCGAACAACCAGGCGCCGGCAGGCTTGCGCCGTGCGATCAGCAACCCGGAAATGGCCATGGCCACGCCGCCCAGCAGGAAGTACCAGGAGCCTCCCAGGCTGACCAGTTTGGCGCCGCCGACGGCGAGTGCAAGGCCGAGCAGGGCGATGACGACGCCCAGGCCCAGGAGTAAGAATCTAGAGACGCCAGCGGCGCGCGATGCTCGTTTCATGTCGAATGGACTCGAGTGAGAGAGGGCAAAGACGCGATTTTAGCAAGATAAGTAACCGGTTAGTACATTTGAGTCCTGCAATAGACTGTTGCAGGTACTGCGATGATGGGGGGGGGCCGCTTCTGAAGTGGTCAGTAGGTGGTCCATACAATCGACAATCTGTGTGGCGAGGGAGCAAGCTCCCTCGCCACAACATCAGAACTTGAAACGCCCCACCAGCCCATTGAGCTGGCCTGAAATATCAGTCAACCGCCCTGACCCGGTCTGCGCCGAATGCGCAAAGCCTTCCACCAACTGCGCGTCGGCGTGGATCTGCGCGATATGCCGGTTGATCTCTTCGGCCACCTGGTGTTGCTCTTCGGCGGCGGTGGCGATCTGGGTGTTCTGGTCGCGAATCGAGTCCACCGAACCACGGATCTTGTCGAAGCTATCGCGGGCCTGCTGGATGCGCGCAACGCTGGTGTTGGACACCAGCAAGCTGCCTTGCATCTGCTGGGTGACTTCCTGGGTGCGGCGGGCGAGGTTGCCCAGCAGGCTGTCGATTTCGCCGGTGGAGTCGGCGGTGCGACGCGCCAGTGCACGTACTTCATCGGCCACTACCGCAAAGCCGCGGCCCTGGTCGCCAGCGCGGGCGGCTTCGATCGCCGCGTTGAGTGCCAGCAGGTTGGTCTGTTCGGCAATCGAACGGATGGTGTCGAGGATGGTGTTGATGTTCTGGCTGTCTTGCTCGAGCAACTGCATGGTCTGTGTGGATTTTTGCAGGTCTTCGCTGAGCTTGAGCACGCTGCCGGTGGCTTCACCGATGTGCTGCTGGCCGGTGTGCACGTCGCGATAGCCCTCATCGGCACTCGTGGCGGCGGCGCTGCATGAACGCGCGACTTCGTTGGCGGTGGCGACCATCTCGTTGAACGCGGTGCTCACCAGTTCCACGGCTTCGCGCTGGCGGCCGGCGGCCTGGTTCATATTGTTGGCCACGGCGCTGGTGTCGGCGGCGGCGGTTTGCAGGTCTGAGGAGGCATTGCCGATGCGCTGCACCAGTTGCGCGATCATGCTCAGGAACTGGTTGAACCAGCCGGCCAGGCTCGCGGTTTCGTCCTTGCCCTGCACCTTGAGCTGACGCGTGAGGTCGCCTTCACCTTCGGCAATTTCCTGCAGGCCGTCGGCCACACCGCGAATCGGGCGCACGATGACACGGGCGAAACTGGCGCCGACGATGGCGAACACCACGGCCAATACGGCGGCAATCGCCGCGATCAACCACGTCAGGCGGGTGGCACCGGCCATCACTTCGTCACGCTTGATCAGGCCGATAAAGCGCCAGCCCAGGTCTTTGGAACTGACCACGTTAGCCATATAGGCCACACCGTCGATGCTCACCTCGGTCACGCCATCGCCGTGCTTGGCCAGTTCGGCGTAGTTCGCGCCCAGGCCCGCCAGGGGCTTGAAGTTGTGCGTGGCATCGCTGGGGTCCACCAGCACGTTGCCGTCGGCTTCCACCAGCATCAGGTAGCCACTGTCGCCCAGCTTGATGGTGCGCACCAGTTCGGTGAGTTGCTTGAGCGACACGTCCAGCCCAACCACCCCAAGGACATTGCCCGTGGCATCCGCGACGGTGCGCACGGTGCCGATCAGCACCACATCGTCCGGGGCCCAGTAGTAGGCGCCTGTGCGCACGGTCTTGCCTGGGGCTGCGATGGCGGCCTGGTACCAGGGACGGGTGCGCGGGTCGTATTGCGTCAGTTTGGCGTCGTCCGGCCAACTGGCGTAGCCGCCATCGCTCAGGCCCAGGGACAGGTAGGCGGTGCTGGGATGGCTTTTGGCGAACTGATCGAAAATCGCCAGCAGTTCGGTGTTGGTCGGTGTAAGCGGGATTTGCGCGGCATCGGCACCGGCATAGCTCTTGAGGTTCTTGGCCGCGATCACGCGCGGGTCTTTGGCGACGAAGTCGACATTCTGGCTGATGCCATCGAAAAATTGCTGCATGCCATTGTCGATCTGGCGGATCTCGCGACCGCTGCTGTCGAGGAAGTTGGCCAGCGCACCCTCGCGCAGATTCAGCACCACGATAACGGCGACCAGGATAACCGGCACGCACGCGATGGCCGCAAACGCCCATGTCAGCTTCTGCTTGATATTCATGACTTCACCCGCGGGTATTTATAGTTTTGGCAAGGGGAGAAAAATTAGTGCTGCGTGTCGCAGGCGTTTTTGTGAGAGGCGAGGCCATGCGTACCCTCGGTATATCGGCCGAGGGTGTTGGCACTTGAGCAAGGGCAATCAGGCGATCGGCTCACCGACCAGGGCATCGCGGCGCATCGACTGCAGGTTCTTCTCGATGGTCTCGCAGATGCTTTCCATCTGGATCTGGTGTTCGCTGGAATTGAACGGGCTTTGCAGGTCGGTGCCGATGCGTTCGATGGCCAGCAGCATGAACCCCACGACGGTGGAGGCCAGCGGCGTGAACCAGCCAAGGGATTCCACCAGGCCTACCGGCACGATCAGGCAGAACAACGAAATGAACAGCCGCGGGAAATACACGTAAGGGTAGGGCAGTGGCGTGTTGGCAATCCGCTCCATACCGCCCTGGGCGTTGGAAAGGTCTACCAGGGTTGATTCCAACCGCGCCAGGCGAATGCTGTCCAGGTGCCCGGCCTGGTATTCGCGCGCCAGCAACGACGCCGAGCCGGTGAGGATGTCATTGGCGAAGTTATTGGTGGCACCGTTGCGTGCAAATTCTTCGGCGGGGATAAAGGCTCGCACTTCCTCCGGGCACGGCTGGCCCTTGAGGTGCGCAGCCAGGCAATTGACGTAAGCCACGTGACGGCGCAACAGCGTCGACTTCACTGGGTTCACCTCACCCGGGGCGTCATCGAGCAGGGTTAACACTTGCCGGGCAAAACTGCGCGAGTTGTTGACCATCGCGCCCCACAGCGTGCGCGCTTCCCACCAGCGGTTGTAGGCGCTGCTGTTGCGAAAACTGATCAGCACCACCAGGGCCGAGCCGAGCAAAGTCAGGGGCATCAGCGGCAAATTGATCTTGGCGGTGAGAAACAGCATGAAGTCCACCGTCACTGCCACATCCCATAACAACAGCCAGAACAACGCCCAGCCCACATAGCCCATGGTCTTGATGATCAGGCGGTATTTCTTCAGAAGGGCAGCTTTCAAACGAGAACCTCGCGGCGGGCGGTTGGCAACAATCCCCTGTTACGACGCCGGCGAGGAAGGAAGGTTCGCAGTGTGCTGAATCGATTAGTTCTCTAACCGCCAGGCGGAGAGAATGTAACCAAAGGTTGCGCGTAAGTGTGTGTCGCGGGGCATTTGAATGTGGAACAACTTTGGTACTGATGACGTCTTGTCCGGCAATCGCTGTACATTGCGTTCGAGGCAAAAAGCCATTAATGGCAGGATTTTTGAAGTGATTTGTTTTGGGGCCGGGCTGCAGGGATTTCGTAGCTGAGATCAGTGGCATCAAGTTGGATGATCAGGGCTCTTTCATGCGTGTCAGTTCGTTGAAGTTGGCTATGTGTAATACCGCGCAAGCGCTCGAACGTCATAAGGATTTTGAATCGTGCATGAGAGCGCATTACCACGTGCTGCTCGTGCCCTATTCGAGACGACCGTTTTTCTACAAGAGTGCCCTTAAATACAGCCGCTTGATGGTGTCGTTTGCATTATTGAGCCAATACTTTTCCACACCGCTGCCGTTGTTGGCAGAAGTTAAAGCCTTGTGCGTAACGCGCAAGTATTGTTCGAAAAACAGCCTGGAATCGATCTTTTTGCTGTTCCAGGCCCTGGGCTTCATGGAGGTTGCGCCGCACCCCGAAGACAGTCGCTTCAGGGTGTATGCACCCTCGGATGAAGCCTGCCGCGAAGCGCGGTTGATGCTCACCGCCCTCACTGAGTCGTTGGCGCTGCTCTACCCCGAAAGGGAAGTGTTCCGGCAGATGCGCGACCTGGATGACCGCGAGTTCCTGGCGCTCTATTTCAAGGGTTTTGCCATGATTCTCGCGGCCGAGTTGACGGTGGATGTCTTGCTGCCCGAATGTTATTGGCTGGTGAAGCGCGACGCCGGCCATCTGTTGATGCTGGCGATCTACAACGACGCCTTTGCCCCAGAGAATGACCGCGCCACCTTCCGGTCGTCTTCCTACCTGGCCTTGGCCAAGCAACTTTCCGTGTCCAAGACCCACATTATCCGTATGGTGCAGGAGGGGGTTGAAAAGGGTTATTTCAAAGCCCACTCCAAAACCCGGCTGGAAGTTCTGCCACCCTTTGCCAGCCTGGTAAAGCGGTTCATGGCCTTTTCATTTGCGATGGGCCTGCATGCTATTGAGATGGGAGCGTAAGGATGCCTGCTAACTTGAAGTTGCGGCCCAGAATGCGCAGTTTGTTGTCACCTGCGGTGACCCAGGCCGAATGGGTAGGGATTATTGCCTGGGTCGGCATGCTCCTGATTCCGCCGGCTTTGAAGTTGGACCTTTATATGTTGGCCGTCACGGTCGGCCTGCTGATTGTTTGCCGGGTACATGCCACCACCGCGAACTTTCTGCTCTGGCGAGTGCTGGGGGTCATCTATATGGTGTTGTTGTCCGTCGGCTTCGCCTATCTGATTCGTCTGAATGAAGAGTTGCGTATCTACGGCTTGCCGTTGGCCGTGACCCTGGTGGTGGGCAGCGCCATCTTGTTTATCAGTGTCCAGGATTATCTGGTCGATGCGCTATTGATCTGGCTGATCCTATGGCCGCCCATGCAGACGGATATAGAGGCTGGGAATGAGGTGTATTTGCTGCTGTTCTGCGCGGCGTCGGTGTCCATCGGGTTTATCTTGAGTTACTCCTACTTGAAGAACCTGCGTTCGGTATTGCTGGTGGAAAGCGAGTTTCGCGCCTTGGCCGAGACCGACTACCTGACGTCCATCCTCAACCGGCGCGCCTTTATGCAGAGCTTCGAAAAGTTGCTGGCCGGGGAGCAGGGCGGCTACTTCATCATGTTGGATATCGACAGTTTCAAGGAAAAAAACGACCTGTATGGCCACGACGTGGGGGACAAGATTTTGCGCGCCATGGCCCTGTGCCTGAAAAACGCCAAAGGCAGCCACAGCTTCGGGCGGATCGGCGGGGAAGAGTTCGGCGTGTTATTGCAGGGCGACGATGTGGAAGTGGCCTGTGATTATGCTCTGGACTTGTTGCAGGCGATCCGCAGCAGTGTGCCCGCCCCCCACCATTACACCTGCAGTGCAGGGATGGCGCGTTTTTCGCCGGGCGACGAGTTATCGGCCGTGCTCAAAATGGCCGACAAGAACCTGTACGGCGCCAAGCGCAATGGCAAGGACTGTGTGCACCTGGACGGTGCGCTGTTAAAGGCGATCTTGTCCTGAGGCTTGCCGTCCAGTGCATAGATATCTACACAACTTTCCAAATTGCAGCAGCCAACGCTAACCACGATGCGAAGCGAGCCGCTCTTGATCTTGCTCTTGATCTGCTTTTGATCTTAAGCGCCCCGTTAAACCACGCTGGCCGGAATTCGACAGGGATTTGGGGGGTAAACCGGCAGGGATGCCG
>NZ_QODJ01000086.1:0-18667 GCF_009935965.1 Pseudomonas sp. L13 | reverse complement strand
CTTCCAAAAGTGACCCGCTGTAAAAGCGGAACCCTAAGTGGCCGTTACCGCAGGAATGGATA
Source organism: Pseudomonas sp. L13 (assembly GCF_009935965.1). Taxonomy (NCBI): domain Bacteria; kingdom Pseudomonadati; phylum Pseudomonadota; class Gammaproteobacteria; order Pseudomonadales; family Pseudomonadaceae; genus Pseudomonas; species Pseudomonas sp. L13. The sequence continues at coordinate 18,605 of NZ_QODJ01000086.1, read as the reverse complement.
TGTACTCGGTATAACCGCGTCGACTGTCAGCCCGCATTCGCGAGCAAGCCCGCTCCCACAGTTTGATCGCGGGGCGGCAGGTAGATGAGTGTCGGCGGGCAGGCCGTCTTCGCAGGCAAGCCAGCTCCCACAGAAAAATCCTCTGCCCGACAAACCTCGTGACGCAGGCAAACTGCGTCTACGCTTCAGACAAGTCCGATCAATCTGTAGGAATGGATCAATCGACTATGGGCGCTCTGCAGCACACCAATGCCACCCAGGCTGACCTCGACCCCGACAGCCCGTCACCAGCGCCTTTGCCGAAAAAAACCAGACCCTGGCGTCGCGTGGGCTGGCTGATTGTGTTGATGGCCTTGATCGCCCTGTCTTTCGCCGTGCATCGGGAGGTGCAAACCTCACGCTGGCAGGCCCGCGTATTCAGCGAATGGGCGGCGAAGCTGACCTACCAGGTGGCCCCCGGCGCCAGCGATGCAATGGTGTACCCAGGCGCAGGCCCCTTCGATCAGCGGTTGGGCTACAGCGCCTTGGGCGAGTTCCTGCCGCGCTTGCTCAAGCGCAATTACATGATCGAATCCCAGGCGCGCTTTTCCGAGGCGTTGATGGACTACAGCCGTCATGGGCTGTTTATCCCCTACGCCGAGAAAATCCAGGCCGGCTTGACCCTCACCGATTGCCGCGCGGCACCGCTGTATCAATTCAATTACCCGACCCAGCTGTACGCCCGCTTCGATGACATTCCGCCGTTGATGATCCACAGCCTGCTGTTTATAGAAAACCGTGCACTGCTCGATCCGCAGCCGGCGCAAGCCAACCCCGCCGTGGACTGGCCACGCTTCGCCAAAGCAGCGTGGTCCCAGGTGGCGCGCCAGTTACACCTGCCGGGCCAAGCGGCAGGCGGCAGCACCCTGGCCACCCAGCTGGAAAAGTACCGCCACTCGCCCGACGGCCTGACCCTGTCGGGCAGTGAGAAAATCCGCCAGATGCTCTCCGCCAGCGTGCGCGCTTACCAGCATGGCCCCGACACGCTTGCGGCGCGGCGCAACATAGTGCGCGATTACCTCAACAGCGTGCCCTTGTCGGCGGTGCCTGGCCATGGCGAAGTGCATGGCATGGCCGAAGGGTTGCGGGTGTGGTACGGCGCCGATTTCGCCCAGGTCAACCGCGCGCTTCAGGATACCGCCACCACACCGGCCAGCCTGGCGGCACGGGGCTTGGCGCTGCGTGAGGTGTTGTCGTTGATGATCGCCCAGCGCCGCCCTTCCCATTACCTGGCCAACGGTCGCGACGAACTCAAGCAACTCACCGACAGCCACCTGCGGCTGCTGGCGCAGAACGCGGTGATCGACCCGCCACTGCTCAAGGCCGCCCTGGCCGCGCGCGTTACTTATCGCGACTGGCTGCAACAGCCCACACTGCAACCGATCGACAGCAACAAGGGCGTCAGCGTGGCCCGCAGCCGCCTGGCGGCCCTGCTCAACCGGCCACTGTACGATCTCGACCGCCTTGACCTCGCGGCCACCAGCACCTTGCAGGCCGAGCTGCAAACCCAGGTCACCGCCTACCTCAAGCAACTGGCCGACCCGGTATTCGCAGGCAACATCGGCCTACTCGGCGAACGCCTGCTGACGCCTGCCAGCACGCCGCAAGTGCGCTACAGCTTTACCCTGTTCGAACGCACCGCCGACGGCTCACGGGTGCGGGTGCAAACGGACAACACCGACCAACCCTTCGATATCAACGAAGGCAGCAAGCTGGAACTGGGCTCCACCGCCAAGTTGCGGGTGCTCACCACCTACCTGCAAATCATCAGCGAACTGCATGATCGCTACGCCGCCCAAACCCCGGCGGCGTTGAAAAGAGCCGACATCGCCGAGCAGGACCGCCTCAGTCGCTGGGCCGTCGATTACTTGCTGCAGGCTCCGGATAAATCCCTGGCAGCCATGCTAGAGGCGGCCCTGGACCGCACCTATTCAGCCAGCCCCAACGAAGGGTTTTTCACCGGTGGCGGGATGCATTACTTTCACAACTTTCGCAACGAAGACAACGGCCGCAGCCCCACATTGCGTGACGCGCTGCGCGAGTCGATTAACCTGCCGTTCATTCGCCTCATGCGTGACCTGACGCGCTACGTCACCTACGCGGGCGCCAACAACAGCGCGCAATTGCTCAAGGATGACGGCGACCCGAGGCGCCAGGAATACCTGGCCCGATTCGCCGACCGCGAAGGCACCACCTTCCTGCTCAAGTTCTGGAAGAAGTACCAGAAAAAAGACACCCAGGCGCGCCTGGAAACCTTCCTCGACAGCCTGCATCCCACTGCGATTCGCTTGGCGGCGGTACATCGTTATTTGTTTCCTGAAGCGAATCAGGACACCTTCAACCGCTTCGTGCGCTCCCACCTGACCAGTGCCAAAACCACCGGCGCCCTCAGCGACGAGCGCCTGCAACGCCTGTACAAAGACTACGGCCCCGGCACCTACGACCTGCCCGACCAAGGCTATATCGCCAAGGTCCACCCCCTGGACCTGTGGTTGCTCGGTTACCTGCTCAACCACCCGCAAGCCACCTTCACCGAAGTGGTCAAGGCCAGCCAGTTCGAGCGCCAGGAGGTGTACAGCTGGCTGTTCAAGAGCCGCCATCAAGGTGCGCGCGACAGCCGTATCCGCACCATGCTGGAAGTCGAAGCATTCCTGGATATCCATCAACGGTGGCAGGCGGTGGGGTACCCCTTCGATCACCTGGTGCCGTCACTGGCCACCGCCATCGGCAGCTCGGGAGACCGCCCCGCCGCGCTTGCGGAACTGATGGGCATCATCCTCAACGACGGCGTGCGCGGCAAAGTGCTGCGCATCGACAGCCTGCATTTTGCCGCCGGCACCCCTTACGAGACCCGCGTGGTCAACACGCCCGACCCCGGCAAACGGGTGATGCCGTCCGAAGTCGCCAGTGCCTTGCGCGGGGCGTTGTCACGGGTGGTGGACGCTGGCACGGCCAAGCGCGTGTCGGGCAGTTTCACCCAGGCCGACGGCACGCCAATGCCCATGGGCGGCAAGACCGGTACCGGCGACAACCGCATTCAAGCAATGGGCGCGGGCGGGCGCTTGATCAGTTCCAAGTCGATCAACCGCACCGCCACGTTTGTGTTTTTTATTGGTGACCATCACTTCGGCACGCTCACCGCTTTTGTGCCTGGCAGTTCGGCGCAAGGTTTCAAGTTCACCTCGGCATTGCCGGTGCAAGTGCTCAAGGGCATGGCGCCGATGTTGATGCCTTATCTGCAAGGGTCGGGTGAGGTGATGTGTGGTGGCTCATGATTGGCTTGTGTGTCAGTCACTGAAGTCATTGGCCGAACGACCGCTATCGCGGGCAAGCCATAATGCCAGTCAAGCGGTCGTCGCCTTCTGTAGGAGCGAGCTTGCTCGCGAAAAACGTCAACGATAACGCGTGCTTCCTGGATAAACGCGGTGCCTGTGAGTTTCTCGCGAGCAAGCTCGCTCCTACAAAAAAAGCCTTAACTGACTGACACTAGGGCTTGCCCGCGAAAGCGATGGATCAGTCACTGCGAATTCAAAACTTAGACCTCGGAATCCCAGATCACCGTGACCACGCCCATATAGGTGCTACCGGGTTGTTTGAGCATTTCCTTCACATCATCTCTCTCCACGGCAAAATGCAGGCTGCCGGGGCGGTTGTTGACGTAATGGCCGGGTTGGAACAGCTCGGTGCCGCTACCGTCCAGGCGCAAGGGCAGCTTGTTCACGGCTTGGCCATATTGGTCCTGCAGGCCAAAGGGCAAGGTCACGCCGACCTGCAGCGGCACCTCATCACCGGCACCATTGCGCAAGCCGCAGGTGTTACCGATGGCCAGGCTGCATTCGAGCTGCATCTTGAAACGCCCGCTGGAAGAGATCACAAACGTCTGGTCACGGAACAGCCGCGCCGGTTGCCGCCCGCGATTGAGCCAGGCTTGCCAGCCGCCTTCAGGCAGCAATTCGATGCGGTTACCTCCCGGTGGCAGGTCCACCTTGAGGCTGTGCTCCACCGCCAGGGTGAAGTTGAAGGTCAACACGTTGTCGTTGGGCAGCATCACATCGCCCAGGTCAAAATCCCCGCCCGGCCCGATGCTGTAGGTGACCGAACCGCGATATTCACCGCTGGCCATACCCAGCGGGTTAGGGGTCTTGAGCTCATAGCCATACTCGACGGGGTTATACCTCATCCGCGGAATGGGCAAGCTGGGCACCACATTGCAAGCTCCCGCATTTTCCGGAATGGTCCAGAAATACAGGGCGTAAGTACTGGCCGCCGCGATGTACCTGACGCCCTGGCAAGCCCCCGCGCCGTAACGCCAGGGATAATCCCAGGAGTTTCCATCACGGGACCACACCCCCACCCGGGCGCCGCCGCTCAGGCTCCAGCGGCCACCGAAGCCGGCGATGCGCATCTGCACCGTCTCAAGCTCACCGGTGGCGACATGGGTCACCTGCACATCGCGCCAGGCTGAGGGCACCTTGAAGTACGCGCCTTTGCGTGGGTCTTCATGGTTCGCCTCGATTTGCGCGATCGAATCGAACGCCAACGCATCGGTACGAATACTGAAGGTGTTGAGTGACTCGCACAGCGCCGGCACGTGCCAGGCGCAGATGCCACTGTGGGGGGTGGTGTTCTGGAATTTATTGACCATCGGGTTGGTGGGGTCCGGGCGAAACACTGCCGAAATTTCCTGGTCCAGCGCCTGCACGGGCGGGCTCGCCCAGCCCAGGCCCAGCGCCAACACGCCAGGGCCCAGCCATTTTTTAGTTGCGGTGATCAATTGCATAAGCGCTCCGTATCGCGGGCCCATAAGGTTTCACTCGCCGGGCTTATGGCGCGGGAAAATCGAACATCAAGTGCACCGTGCCGTAATACTCCCCACCCCGGTAACCGTCGGGTGGTTCGATAGCGGCGATTTCCAATTCGGCGCGGCGCCCAGGGCGCGCCTCTTCGGCACTGAGCACTTGCGTGGCATCCAGGGTCAACGGCACCCGATTGAACAACACCTGCAGTTCGATACGGTTACGCCCGCTCAACAAGTACGGGGTGTCGCCCAGGCGGGCGGTCACGCCGCCATTGATGTTCTTGACGTCGAAATTCTTGCGCAGGCGGCCCAGCCGCGCCGTCGCCAGGTCCCACGCCAGCACCTGGTCATGCCCCATCCAGTCTGGTTCAGAGGGCAGTACATAGGCTTCTTCGATCGGGATGGTCACCGACACATCGAAACTGTGGCGCTCCTGGAACGCCTGCGCCGGCTCGCCCAGGAACACAGGGGTCATCAGTACCGCCAGTGCCGTCAGTTGCTTGAACATTGTCATCACCCGTTGCTATTGACCGTCATCGGTTTTTTGTCGCGGCCTTCAATCATCTGGAAGCTGAACTGGCGCTCGGGCTTTTTCTCGAACACCAGTTGGCGGCCGGGGAGGATGTGGTGCTTGGTGGTGGCTTCGCAGTCGGATTTTTTCGCCACCGAACAGTCCCTGAACTCATCGAGCACCACCACGCTGTTTCCAGCATTACGCAAGGTGTACTGGCTGGCGGTCTCGCTGATCTGTGTATCGAAACGCGTGTTCTGCGGGCGCACGAAGAATACCGTGCCATAGCCAGCCATGACGTTGACCCCGGCGGCCAGCGCGTCCTTGTACTCGGCCCGCTCTTCATCGGTGACGGCAAAGTCGTCTTCTTTTTCCGGCACCACCGGGATGAAGCGCACACGGAAATAACGCTCCTTGTCGCGCTGCCCCATGTACAGCAAGCGGGTGCCCTGGCGCCCGCCCGCCGGTACGATCATGCGCGCCGGGCTGGCCATGAGGCCGTCGCGGTTGGTAGCGGCGCCCTTGGCGTCGGTCATCGAGGTGATCGGCACTTCCTTGGAGGTGCCGTCGGCGTTGTAGACGATTTCCAGCACATTGACCTTGATAAACGCGGTGCTGGTGCCGCCGTTATAGACGCGCTTGAGGTAGGAACTGCGATCCCCTTCCAGATAGTCGTACACCACGCCGACGTTGATCGCTGGCCCCGCCTGAGCGGTCAACGACAACAGCAACAGCCCGACCGATAACACTGCATGTTTCATGTTTGATTACGCCTCATTGATTGAACCCAGCCCTGCGGCTGATGTGCGGTAAATGCCTGCCTAGACTTCCGAATCCCAGATCACCGTGACCACGCCGGTGTAGGTACTGCCCGGTTGTTTGAGCATCTCCTTGACGTCGTCGCGCTCCACGGCAAAGTGCAGGCTGGCGGGGCGGTTGTTCACGTAGTGGCCGGGTTGGAACAGCTCGGTGCCGGAACCGTCCAGGCGCAAGGGCAGTTTGCTCACGGCCTCGCCGTACTGGTCGCGCAAGCCAAATGGCAGGGTCACGCCGACCTGCAGCGGTACCTCGTCGCCGTCCCCGTTGCGCAGTCCACACGTGTTGCCAATGGCCAGGCTGCACTCAAGCTGCATCTTGAAACGGGTGCTGGCCGAGATGACAAAGGTCTGGTCACGGAACAGTTTTGACGGTTGCCGCCCGCGATTGAGCCAGGCCTGCCAGCCGCCTTCGGGCAACAACTCGATGCGGTTGCCGCCGGGGGGCAGGTCCACCTTGAGGTTGTGTTCGACATTCAGGGTGAAGTTAAACGTCAGTACGTCGTCATTCGGGATGTAGAGGTCACCGAAATCGAAATCCTTGTGCGGCCCGATGCTGTAAGAAATCGACCCGGTGAATTGCCCCGACTCCATGGCTAACGGGTCAGGCGTCCTCAATTCGTAGGCATACTCAAGCATGCTGTAGTTGGACGTTGGCACCGTGAACGGCGTCTGAATGGCACAGGCCCCCGCCCCTTCCGGGACGATCCAGAACCACAACCTGAGCGTCGAGCCCGCGGCATACATCCCGGTGTGCTGACAGGGCGCGGGTGGATAAGTCCAGTTGACGGGCAGTGAGGTCCAGCCGCCGACACCGGGTGGGTTCGTCGTATTAAAGCGGCTGCCAACGCCGGATATGCGCATCTCAACAACGCTGCGCTCGCCTTTGGACGACACCACCTCAAAACTGCGCCAATCAGAGGGCACCTTGAACATCAACCCCTTGCGCGGATCCGCGTGATTGGCCTCGATAGGGCCCGAAGCCACGAAGCTCACGTCCCAGGTGCGAATACTGAAGATGCCCAATGCCTCACACCTGGCCGGCATATGCCCTGGGCACACCCCGCTTTGCGGCGTGGTATTGGTGAACTTGTTCACCATGGGATTACCGGGATCAGGGCGGAACTCAGCGGTGATGTTTTGCGTGGCGGCAAGCGATACAGGCGTGAATGAACACAACGACGCGGCCAATACCACTGCTCGCCATGTTGCGCGTTTAAGAGAGTTTTTCATGCTGATCCGCTCGCGGTGCTGAATACGTTGGTTTATTGGAAAGGTATTCATCCTGCCGCCTCGGATGCATGGGCAACCTCGGCCAAGGTATCCGGGGTGCAGCGCAAGTCGCCGATCATCAACACGTCGCTTTCACTCGGCGCATTGCTCGGGTCCAGACGGAACTGGCACAACAGCTGGTTCTGATAGCGCACTTGCAGGGTCGGTGCGCTGGCGCTCATTTCCATGGAGAAGAACCCATCCACTTCACTGACCCCGCGGCTGGCGTGATTGATCACGTGGTGGCCGCGCAGCGGTGTGCCGCGTTCATCCAGCAAGCGGCCCAGCACGGTGACGGTTTTCATCACCGTGACTTTGCGGTAGTCCACACCGCCCTTGTTCAGGTGGTAGCTGGAGCGAGCCGGCTGGATATTGGCCGCCGGTGGGTGGTTGCCTTCAAAGTCGAAGGCCACGCTGCTGCTCTTGTAGGCCGACACCGGCACGTAGTTACGCCCAGGCCGCAACAAGGTACTGCCGCCGCCCATGTCGTCGGCGCGCAGGGCGATCTCGTCAAGGTCGGTTTCTACGTCGATGATCATGCCTGCACCGTTGCCCTGGTACTGGCTGCTCAGCAGTACCTTGCCGGCACCGGCAACCAGGGTGCTGTTGAGGTTCAGGCCACCGCTGAAGTCGCCATTGAAGGAACTGCGCTGCACGAAGCCGTCACCGCTGACCGCGTCCGTATTGAAACTGGCCATGCCCGACAGGCCGACGCCATAGGTGTCGGTGATGGCCGTGGCCGAGACGCTTTGCAGGAAGTGATCGGTGAGGTCTTGGCGCAGGGTCACCGAGGCGTTGTTGTCACGCCCACCGTCACGGGCGGTTCGGGTGCCGATGCTGCCGGAGATCTGCCGGCCATCGCGGCCCAGGTTCATGCTGACACTCACGTCTACACCACGATTGCGCGCGTCGTTGGTGCCGGCGCTGCCCGGCCGGTCGAACACCGAGAAGCGCCAGTTGGCATCGCTGCCGAACAGCTTGTCGTGGCGGCTCCAACCCAGGTCGATACCGGCGCCCTCGACATTGCCTTCGCTGTGGGACAGGCGCATGTTCAGGGTGTTTTTCGCGTCGAGCCGGTGGTTGACCGACAACGCCGTATTACTGGCCTCACCGACGAAAGTGTTGCGCCGCAGACGTGTACCGTCCGGCAGGGTTTCGTAGGTGTCGCGGGTGTCGAGCCAGCTGCGATTGTGGCTGAACACCAGGTTGGTGGCGCCCAAGGTGTAGAGCGCTTGCAGGTCCAGGCCGGTGCCGTGGTCCTGGGTTTGGTACAGGTTGGTATAGAGGCTGGTGTTGTTGGCTACTGTCCAGTCCACCGAACCGCCGTATTGCAGTTGCTCGCGCACCTGGCGCGCCGACAGGCCGAGGATCACCCGCGGGTGCAGCAGATAGTTGACGGAAGCACCGGCCGTCATCGCACCCGAGGCTTGGTCGTCCCAGTTACTGAACAGCTTGGTCTCGCGCCCGGCGAACAGGTTGTAGCGCCATGGGTCTTCGGCGTTGCGCCAGTTGCTGGGCTTGTACACCAGCTCCTGGGTGGTGCTGGTGGTCAGGCCGTCTTCTACCAGGCGCACTTCCACTTCATAGATGCCGCCGGGCAATGGCCGGGTGTCCAGGGTTTGCAGGCCGGCTGCTACGGCTTGAGTGTTGATCAACAGGCCGTTGCGGTAGATCTCCACCGCCGCCTGACGGTTGGCGGTGACGTAGATCGGGTACACGCTGGGCTTGGCATTGTTGATGGCCAGGCTGTCGGAACTGCCGTACATCAGGCCCAGCGCCGTATCGGGGCTGGCGCCGAAGCTGCGCAGTTGGCGGGTGAGGCCATCGGAATTGGGGGTGAAATGGCCCAGGCGAAAAAACTGCCCTTCCATTTCTCGCTGGGTGTAAAGCTCATGGATCGCGTGGCGCACCTGCTCGTTATCGCCACTCTGTCGCGCCAGTTGCAGGTTGAACACCTGGCTCCAGTTACCGAGGCTGGAGCTGGCTTGCAAGCCGTAGCGCCCGCCCAGTTTGTTGTCCTGGCCACCGTTGAGGTTGAGCTGGTTGTTGACGATCAGCCCGAGGCTGCCGCCCTCCGGTTGCGCGTAGAAGCGGGGGGCATCGTCGTTGAGTTCGACATCCTGGGTGATGATCGCCAACTGCGAGTTTTCCAGGTTGTAGAACGCCGAGAGCATTTTTTCCGGGCAGGACTGGGTACAGGTGCCCAGTGCCACGCCTTTTTCCAACAGCGCTTGCCAGGTGTCGCGGGTAGCGGCAGGCACTTTGCTGTCAGCGGTGTCGGTGAATTCGAGCAAGGTGACGCGATCGTCCCGGGTCAACACAATCAGCGCCTCGCCCAGCAACTGCTGGTCAAGGTCTATGCGCACGGCCAGCGGCACGTCGAAAAAGTGATCGGTAAAACCAGCCGGCAGGCCTTGGGCCTGGCTCAGCAGGCTGCCCGTCGTCAAAGCGCCCGAGGCAGCAGGTGCGGCCAGGGCACTCGTACACATCAACAGCGCAAGCGCAGCCGCGATAGGCGTCATCGGAAACATGAACGGAACACTCTGTATGCCAAAGGACTGGAGAGAAAATCAGGCCGGCGGACCGAGGAGGGAAAGTCAGCCGACCTGCAAGCAAATGCCCGTGTTCAACGGGCATTCATTGGCATCAAGGCGTTGGCAATACCGCGTCGAATACCACCGGCATCACCGCGGTGTAGGAACCGCGTTGAGTCGCCGAAGGCTTGGCCGCGACGATGCGCATTTCAGCGCCAATACCTGGGGTGGAGTCGGCTTCGTTGACCACTTCCTGCGGCGAGCCGGTCAGGGTCACGCCATTGAGGGTGGTGGTCAGCGCGATGTTCTGCGCGGCATCACCGTTGAACAGCACGGCCGGGCCGCCTTCGATGTAGGCGTGAACCGAACCGTTGGTGTTCTTGATGTCGTAGATGGCGCTCAGGGGCGCCAACTCACCGCTGACCAGGTTGTAGGTCATGGTTTCGTCACGGCCCCAGTTCGGGTCACGTGGCTGGGCGTGGAACACGGTGGTGGGGATGTTTGCCTTGAGGTTGACGGTGTGGCTGGCTTCACCGGCAGCGATAGCCGTTACCGAGGAAGACAGCGCTAGTACAGCCAGGGGAACAGCGACAGCAAACTTCTTGAACATGGTCAATACCTGTAGTTGACAACATTGAGTGGTTCATTGCCAAGGAGGTCCCTAACAACGAATTAGCAGGCGTGGTTAGTTGAACTACGCACTGCCAGACAATGATCAACCGAAACTAAAAGCAGGTATGCAGGCACATTCGAAAACGCACGTAGCCCTTGTAAACAGGGCTTGAGCGAAAAAGATGGCATTTCGCCAAAACTTTAAAAGTATCCGTAGGAAATAAGCCACACGCTAAAAATGTGCTAAAGAAGTTGCTGTAAGAAGCGTACCACAAGACTATGCAGCGCCTGGCAAATAACAAATCCAGATATAAATTCGAGCCACAACTCTAATTAAAGTTATAGCTCTAAAATCCAATCAGGTCCAAGAGTTGTTAGTTGCTTCGCGGACCAAGCCTGTGCAACCGCCAACGACCGTTGGTCGCCAGGTACTATCCTCAGCATTAAGATATATCTTACGTTATATCTAAACCTGCACAGAGGACCTGCCCATGAAACACGAACATCGCGGCGAGTTTGAAAAACGCGGCGGCCGCGGCCCACGGGTATTCGCCCCCGGCGATCTGAAGCTGCTGCTGTTGTCACTGATCGCCGAGCAACCTTGCCATGGCTACGACCTGATCCGCCGCATCGAGAGCCTGTTCGACGGCGCCTACAGCCCAAGCCCCGGCGTGATCTACCCCACCCTGACCTTTCTTGAAGAGAGCGAGCTGATCAGCGGCGACGCCGATGGCGGAAAAAAGCGCTACACAATCACCGACCCCGGTCGTCTCTTCTTGAGCGAGCAAGCCGTTGCCCTGGACGGTGTGCGCATGCGCCTGGATGTCAGCAAGCGCTCGTTGCGTGGCCACGACCGCCCACCAGAGATTCATGAGGCGGTGCACAACCTGCGCCACGCCTTGCATTCGCATAATGGGCACTGGAGCCCGGAAGAAATCATTCGTGTCGCGGCGCTGCTCAATCGCACCGCCCAAGCCATTGCCGACGGGACAAACCAATGAACACTCAAACCATTCATCGCGTGACCCACGAAATCAAACGCCGCCGCCTGCAAGTACTGCGGGTGGTCGATATCACCCCGCGCATGCGCCGCGTCACCCTGGGCGGCCCTGAGCTCGAGGGGTTTGTCAGCCTGGGCAGCGACGACCACATCAAGCTGTTATTCCCGCAGAACGCCCAAGAGCAAGCGGCGCTGGAAAGCCCAAGCTTCAGCATCAAGGGCGACGGCCCGCAACCGGCGATGCGCGACTACACGCCACGGCGTTACGACCTGAACATTGGCGAGTTGGACATCGACTTCGTGCTGCACGGCGATGGCCCTGCCTCCACCTGGGCCGAGCAGGTACAGGTCGGTCAGCATCTGTACATAGGCGGGCCACGTGGCTCGATGATCGTGCCGGATATCTTCGACAGCTACCTGCTGATTGGTGATGAAACGGCGATCCCGGCCATCGCTCGGCGCCTGGAAGAATTGCCCGCGGGGCGCAAGGTGCTGGCGGTGATTGAAATCGCCGATGCGGCGGAACAACAGGTGCTCAGCAGCGCAGCCGACGTGGAGGTGATTTGGGTGCTGCGCGGCCAGGATGATCTGCTCGATGTGGTGCGCAACCTGACGCTGCCCAGCGGTACGCTGTACAGCTTCGTCGCCACCGAAACCAAGCTGTCGCGCCAGGTTCGGCGGGTACTGTTGGACACGCACAAGGTCAACGAGGAGTACCTCAAGGCCGTGGGTTACTGGCGTGCTGAGGGAAGCGAAGAAGATTAAATAAGGTGGGAGCTGGCTTGCCTGCGATGCAAGCACCTCGGTTTATCAGTTACACCGAGGTGATGCTATCGCAGGCAAGCCAGCTCCCACATCAATGTTGCCCACTTTAAATCGAGGGTGACTTCAGGCGCTTGTCCAGGCCAATGATCGCCAGCGCAATGACGATGAACCCTGCCAAAATCCCTCCGGCATTCACAAACACCTGTGGATAACCAAGGCTGTCCACATCCATGAACGGGTACTGATACTGCCCGAGCATATGCCCGCGCAGCAGCACGTAACCGAAGTACACCAATGGGTAAATCACCCAGCCGGCAATGTGCTTGAACCGCAAGGTGCCCTTGGGCACACACCGCCACCAATACACCACAAACAGCAACGGCATGACGTCGTGCAGTAACTCATCGGCGATAAATTGAAAGCCTTGCGGGCTCCACAGATGCCGCAGCAGCAGGTTGTAGGCCAGGCTCACCAACACGATGCTCGCCGCTATCGCGCTACTGATGCGGGGCGCGAGGAAAAACCGCTTGGCGGCAGAGTCGCGCTTGACCAGCGCATAGCTAAGCACCACGGCTACCAGGGTATTGGTCAGCACAGTGAAGAAGCTGAAGAAACTGATCAAGCCGCCCAACAAGCTCGCGCCGCTGGTCCAGCGCGAACAGAGAATCAGGTATTGCTGGATCGCCAACCCCACCCAACCGGCCAAGGCGGCCGCCGCGACAAAGCGCTTCATGCTTTCAATCCAGGGGGCGCTTGGTACGCATCAGCTTGACGTACAAACCTTCGACCTTTTCCCGCGCCCAAGGGGTTTTGCGCAGGAACGTCAGGCTCGACTTGATGCTCGGGTCACTCTTGAAGCAGCGGATATCAATGCGCTCGGCCAAGCCGCTCCACTCGTAATGTTCCACCAGGGTGGTGAGCACGTGTTGCAGGGTCACACCGTGGAGCGGGTCGTTGCTTGTCGCGGTCATGCCGGGCCTTTTGCAAAAAGAGGAAACACAGCCGCGCACCTTAGCCGACGAGGCCTGCAGGTGGAAGCATCGGATTGAATGTAGCCCGCGAGGAAAAGTTCCCCTTTTTCGCCAAAAAGAGATGTTATATTGTAACTTTACTTAACAACCTTTTTGCCTAGGAATATCCGATGTCGCTGCCTTCTCTCTGGCGCTTGTCGCCCCTCGCCGCCGCTCTGTTGATCGGCTCCCAGGCCCAAGCCTTGGAACTGCCACCCCAAGTGGTCACCGGCAACCCGCTGGGCAGCGAACAGCTGGCCTCGCCCACCACCGTGCTGGAAGGCGATGACCTGACCCTGCAACAAAAAGGCAGCCTCGGTGAAACCCTGAACAAGCAGCCGGGCGTGTCGTCTTCGTACTTTGGCCCAGGGGCCAGCCGCCCGATCATTCGTGGCCAGGACGGCGACCGTATTCGCATCCTGCGCAACGGCGTGGGGGCGCTGGACGCCTCGTCGCTGTCCTACGACCACGCGGTGCCACTGGACCCGATCAACGTTGATCGCATCGAAATCGTGCGGGGCCCGGCCGCCCTGCTGTACGGCGGCAGCGCCATCGGTGGGGTGGTCAACACCTTCGATAACCGCATCCCCACCGAGGCCATTGAAGGCATCCACGGTGCTGGCGAGTTGCGCTACGGCGGCGCCGACACCACCCGTAGCAGCGCGGGCAAGCTGGAAGCCGGCAACGGCACCTTCGCCTTGCATCTGGACGCCAATGCTCGCGAGTTCAACGACCTGAAAATCCCAGGCTATGCCCGCAGCCGGCATGCCCCGGAGAGTGAGAACGGCCCCGGCAAAAACGGGCGCCTGGGCAACAGCAATGGGCGCCAGGACGGCGGTGCGGTGGGCGGTTCCTACACCTGGGACGATGGTTATGCCGGGCTGTCCTACAGTAATTACGACAGTAACTACGGCTCACCCGCCGAGCAGGATGTGCGCATCCGTATGAAACAGGACCACTACGCCTTTGCCTCCGAAATCCGCAACCTGCAAGGGCCGTTTACCTCGGTGAAACTCGACGCCGGCTACACCGACTACGAACACCGCGAAATCGAAGGCGGTGAAACCGGCACCACCTTCAAGAACAAAGGCTATGAAGCGCGGGTGGAAGCGCGTCACCAGCCCATTGGCCCTTTCGATGGCGTGGTCGGTGCCCAAGTGACCCGCAACGAGTTCTCGGCCCTGGGCGAAGAAGCCTTCGTACCGCAGACCGACACCAACGCCGGAGCGCTGTTTATCCTCGAAGAAATGCAAGCCACCGAACGCCTGAAACTCAGCCTCGGCGCACGCCTGGAACACACCAGCGTCGACCCGAACGCCAAAGGCAACGAGCGATTTGCCACTGCCGATAAAAGCAGTAACTTTACCGCCGGCAGCCTGTCATCCGGCGCGGTGTACACCCTCACGCCGATCTGGTCCCTGGCCGCCACCCTGGGCTACACCGAACGTGCGCCAACCTTCTACGAGCTGTATGCCAACGGCGCCCACGTCGCCACCGGTACCTATGAGCTGGGCGATGCCAACCTGAAGAAAGAAAAAGCCGTGTCCAGCGACCTGGCCCTGCGCTTTGACAACGGTACACACAAGGGCAGCGTCGGCGTGTTCTACAGCCACTTCTCCAACTACATCGGTTTGTTGGGCACGGGTCGTACCCTGAACGATGAAGGCGAAGAGGACGCGGGCGGTATTCCCGAGTACGAATATTCTGGCGTGCGCGCACGTTTCGCCGGTTTCGAAGCCCAGGATCACTGGAAGCTCGGCGAAGGCGCCTACGGCAAGTTTGCGCTGGAACTGTCGGGCGACTACACCCGCGCCACCAACCTGGACACCGGCGAAGCCTTGCCACGCATTGCACCCCTGCGCATGAGCAGCGGCCTGCTGTGGGAACTGGATCGCTGGCAGGCGCGTATCGATGTGGAACATGCCGCAGGCCAGGGGCGTGTGCCGGATAACGAAAGCGGCACCGACGGCTACACCACCCTCGGCGCCAGCGCGGGGTATCGCTTCAATGTGGGCGGTAGCCAGTGGCTGGCCTTCGTCAACGGTGAAAACCTGACCAACCAGACCGTGCGCTATGCCAGCTCGATTCTGCGCGACATTGCCCCGGCGCCTGGGCGCAGTGTGCAGTTCGGGATCCGCACCACCTTCTAACCGTCATCAACACCCCTGTAGGAGCGAGCTTGCTCGCGAAAAACGTCAACGATAACGCGTACTTCCTGGATAAACGCGGCGCCTGGGTGTTTTTCGCGAGCAAGCTCGCTCCTACAGAGATAGAGCCTGCCATCAGGCTATTTTTGCAGCGACTATCTGTCACTGTTACCAAAACTGAAATGATGCATCTTGCGATTCACCCTTTCTCAAAACGCCCCGCCGCATTATCCTTCGCAACAATCTGAAACGCTTCACCTCCGGGTCGATCCCATTTGCCGAATTTCCCTAAACGCAAAGACAGCGCTGTCTTAAACCGACCTGCGCCGGGGAATCTGTTGCCCGCCTGTGGATAACCCGGTTATCCACAGAAAAACCCAAAAATAACGATGAACCAAGCCCGTGCCGAATCGTCATCTACAGTGAAGCACGGGGTTACATAATTATTCCAACGTCACGGAGAAACACACTATGAGCACTGATGGTGCTTCAAGCCCAAGCCGCCTGCTGCCCAGGCTGCTAGGCGTCTTGCTGCTGATCATGGGGCTGGCCTTGCTGGCTGGCGGCGTCAAGCTGAGCATGCTCGGCGGGTCGCTGTACTACCTGCTCGCCGGTATCGGCATCACCCTGACCGGCGTGTTGCTGCTGGCCACCCGCCGCGCTGCGCTGGGCTTGTACGCACTGGTGTTGTTCGCCAGCACCGTGTGGGCACTGTGGGAAGTCGGCCTGGACTGGTGGCAGTTGGTACCGCGCCTGGCCCTGCTGTTCGCCCTGGGCATCGTCATGCTGCTGCCGTGGTTTCGCCGTCCGTTGCTGCGTGGCCAAGCCGCGCCGCTGGGCACGGGCGCGCTGAGCGTGGCCGTGGTGCTCGCGGGCGCTACTGCCCTGGCCAGCCAATTCACCAACCCAGGTGAAATGGTCAAGACCGGCCAACTGGACCGCGACGCGGTACCGGGCATGGCCAGTGCTGCGCCGACTCAAGCCGATGGCGACTGGAATTCCTATGGCCGTTCGGCCTTCGGTGACCGTTACTCGCCACTGGCACAGATCACCCCGGAAAACGCCCACAAGTTGGTGCCGGCGTGGACCTATCGCACTGGCGACATCCCTGGCCCAGGCGACCCCGGTGAAACCACCGCGGAAAACACCCCGCTGAAAGTCAACGGCATGCTCTACGTGTGCACGCCGCACAGCCAGGTGATCGCGCTAGACCCGGACACCGGCAAGGAAATCTGGCGTTTCGACCCGAAGATCACCACCCAGGGTGCTGAGAGCTTCAAAGGTTGGGCGCACATGACCTGCCGTGGCGTGTCGTACCACGATGACGCTGCCTACGCTTCCGAGCAGAGCCCAACTGGCACTGCCAGCCCGGCCGCCGCACCGAATGCCTGCCCCAAACGCATCTTCGTGCCGACCGCAGACACCCGTCTGATCGCCCTGAACGCCGACACCGGCAAGATGTGTGAAGACTTCGGTGACAAAGGCCAGGTCGACCTGCGTGCCAACATCGGCAGCTTCGCCCCAGGCGGTTACTACTCCACCTCGCCACCGGCCGTGACCAAGAACCTGGTCGTGATCGGCGGTCACGTGACCGACAACGTTTCCATCGACGAGCCAAGCGGCGTGATCCGCGCGTTCGACGTGCACACCGGCAAGCTGGTGTGGAACTGGGACAGCGGCAACCCGGACGACACCACCCCGTTGGCCGAGGGCAAGACCTACACCCGTAACTCGCCGAACATGTGGTCCATGTTCGCCGTGGATGAAAAACTCGGCATGCTCTACCTGCCGATGGGCAACCAGATGCCCGACCAGTACGGCGGCGACCGTACCGATGAGTCCGAGAAGTACGCTGCTGGCCTCACCGCCCTGGACATCGACACCGGCCACGTGAAGTGGACCTTCCAGTTCACCCACCACGACCTGTGGGACATGGACGTGGGCGGCCAGCCTTCGCTGATCGACATCAAGACCGCTGCGGGCGTGAAGCAGGCAGTGATGGCGTCGACCAAGCAAGGCAGCATCTACGTGCTGGACCGCGCCACTGGCCAGCCAGTGGTACCCGTCAATGAAATCCCGGTGCCACAGGGCGCAGTGGCGGGCGACCGCACCTCCCCTACCCAACCCAAGTCCGACCTGAACTTCATGCCGCCGCCGTTGAAAGAACGCGATATGTGGGGCGTGACACCGTTCGACCAGATGCTGTGCCGGATCGACTTCAAATCCATGCGCTACGACGGCCCATTCACGCCGCCGTCCCTGCAAGGTTCGATCGTGTACCCCGGCAACTTCGGCGTGTTCGACTGGGGCGGCATCTCGGTTGACCCGGTGCGCCAGATCGCCTTCGTGAACCCTAGCTACATGGCGTTCAAATCCAAGCTGATCCCGGCCGCCGACATCGCCAAGCAAGGCCCACGCGTCAGCGAAACCGAAGGCGTGCAGCCAAACAAAGGCGCGCCGTATGGTGTGATCCTTGAAGCGCTGCTGTCGCCGATGGGCCTGCCGTGCCAGGCGCCAGCCTGGGGCTACGTGGCGGCGGTCGACCTGACCACCCACCAGACCATCTGGATGCACAAGAACGGCACCGTGCGTGACAGCTCGCCGGTTCCAATCCCACTGACCATGGGCGTGCCTAGCCTGGGCGGTACGTTCACCACCGCCGGTGGCGTCGCGTTCCTCAGCGGTACACTGGACCAGTACCTGCGCGCCTATGACGTGAAAAACGGCAAGCAACTGTGGGAAGGCCGCCTGCCTGCAGGCGCGCAAACCACCCCGATGACCTACACCGGCAAGGACGGCAAGCAATACGTGCTGGTCATGGCGGGCGGTCACGGTTCCCTGGGGACCAAGCAGGGTGATTATGTAATGGCGTTCAAACTGCCGGATTAAGCGGTACCAGCGGTAAAACAAAGGCGGCTACCCTCATCAGGTAGCCGCCTTTTTCATGTACACCGAAGCTCAAAGTGTGGGAGCTGGCTTGCCTGCGATAGCCATCGGTATCTACACAACTCTGTAGCGCTCAACAGTAACCACGATGCGAAGCGAGCCGCTCTTGATCTTGCTCTTGATCTGCTTTTGATCTTAGGCGCCCCGTTAAACCAC
>NZ_QODJ01000085.1:0-18707 GCF_009935965.1 Pseudomonas sp. L13 | reverse complement strand
AGAGCGCTTTGCTTACTTTCGCGCTTTTCGAAAGTGAGCCGCCGTCAGGGCGGAACCCTAAGTGGCCGTTACCGCAGCAATGGATATGTACACAATCCAACTGCGTTGACTGCCAGTCCGCATTCGCGAGCAAGCCCGCACAGTTGGATTGCGGGGTGTCAGGTGGATAGGCGTCGGCTGGCAGAACGTCAGGCAGCGCTGCGAATCTTGTGCAAAGCATCCGCCACCCATTGACCAAACGCATCCACCGGCCCTTGCAGGTTGCCGAGAAAATGCGGATAGATCAGCCACAAATCCATCACCGGCTTGAAGTCCTTGAGAGGCATCGCCGCCAGGTGCTCGCGATGAGCACTACGTTCCAGCAACGGACGGGGCACCAGGCCAAGGCCGAGGCCATCAGCCACCAGGCCCAGTTGCAGTTCAGTGCCAAAGGTTTCCAGGTTCACCCGCAGCGCCAGGCCCTGGTCAGACAAGGTGCGCTGCAACCCCGCACGGAACCCGCAGCCGTCCGGGTTGAGAATCCAACCGCTCTGGTACACGTCCGCCAGCTTGCACGGTTTCTTCGGCAACTGCGCCTTGGCACAGACCACCACCAATTCCATCTTGCCGATGGACTCACCCACCAGGTTGTCCGGGAAGATCTTGCCCGCGGGGAACAACGCCACCGCCGCATCCAGTTCACCGCGCTCGATCTTGCCGACCAATTGGCTGCCCCAGCCGGTGGCAACCTGGGCGCGCAAGTCGGCGTATTCGCTGCGCAGGTGCTTGAGCGCGTCCAGCAGCACCACATCGCCGATGGTCTGCGGTACGCCCAGGCGCAGCACGCCGGTGGGCGGAGCATCGGTGGCCACCAGTTCGCGCAGGGCATCCATCTCACGCAGGATCAACCGACATTGCTCATAAACGCGGGTACCGATAAGCGTCGGCTTGAGCGGCTTGGTGTTGCGGTCGAACAGCTCCACCCCCAGGGCCTGCTCGAAGTTCTGCACGCGGCGGGTGATGGCTGGCTGGGTCAGCTGCAACGACGCGGCGGCATGGCTGATGGACTGGCAACGAATCACTTCGACAAAGGCATCGATATCGTCAATTTTCATTTGGGCCGCACATACAGATCAGTCATTAAGATGTGCGTGAAGCATAGTGGCCGCACACAGGTCTGGATAGCCCACCCAGCGATCAATAACGTCTAACGCTATTCAAACCGGTTCTAAATTACCTTCGGCTATAAGCTAATCATTAAAAAATAGCATATTAAAAATGAACATTATGCTTAGATAAAAGCACACCAACAGCCCGATGGAATGGTCATGACCCAGGCCCGACACCCCGAGAGACTCAGAGCCTTCATAGGCGCCCTGGCGGAATTGATCGACGGCAACCCGCGTGAAGGCGACCTGCTGCACCGTGGCGGCAAGCTGCTGGCGCAACTGGTCAGCCACGATGATTGGCTGCCCGACGAATTCGCCCAGCCCGACCCCGAGCGCTACCAGCAATTCCTGCTGCATGCCGATTCGCGCCAGCGCTTCAGCGTGGTCAGCTTTGTGTGGGGGCCGGGGCAACGCACGCCGATTCATGACCACAGGGTGTGGGGGTTGATCGGCATGTTGCGCGGCGCGGAGTTTTCCCAGGGGTTTGCCCGGGCGCCGGGCGGCAGCCTGGTAGCGCAAGGCGAACCCGTGCAGTTGCTGCCAGGCCAGGTCGAGGCGGTGTCGCCCAAGGTCGGCGATATCCACCAGGTCAGCAATGCCCACGGCGATCAGGTGTCCATCAGCATCCACG
Source organism: Pseudomonas sp. L13 (assembly GCF_009935965.1). Lineage (NCBI taxonomy): Bacteria > Pseudomonadati > Pseudomonadota > Gammaproteobacteria > Pseudomonadales > Pseudomonadaceae > Pseudomonas > Pseudomonas sp. L13. The sequence continues at coordinate 16,928 of NZ_QODJ01000085.1, read as the reverse complement.
TATACGGCGCCAATATCGGCGCGGTGCGCCGGGCGGTGTATCAACCCGACGGCAGCGAAAAACTGTTTATCTCCGGTTATTCCAACGCCTATCTCCCGAACATCTGGGACCTGTCCAAAGAAAAGAGCCCTGCCCTATGACCACCCTATCGACCCGCAACTTTGCGCAGATTCGCCAGGCCCTGTTGGCACGTGAAGAAGTCGCGCTGATCGACGTGCGTGAGGAAGCCCCCTTTGCAGAGGCCCATCCGCTGTTCGCCGCGAATATCCCCTTGTCCAAGCTGGAACTGGAGGTGTACGCGCGCATTCCACGCCGCGATACCCAGGTCACCCTGTACGACAACGGCGAAGGCCTGGCCCACCGCGCCGCCGAACGCTTGGTTGCACTGGGCTATACCCAGGTCAGCCTGCTGGAGGGTGGACTGGACGGTTGGCGCCGGGCCGGTGGCGAGCTGTTTATCGACGTCAATGTACCGAGCAAGGCGTTTGGCGAACTGGTGGAGAACCAGCGTCACACGCCGTCCCTGGCAGCCGAAGAGGTCCAGGCCTTGCTCGACAGCCAGGCCGATGTGGTGGTGCTCGATGCGCGCCGTTTCGACGAATACCAGACCATGAGCATCCCCACGGGCATCAGCGTGCCGGGGGCCGAGTTGGTGTTGCGCGCCCGTGAGCTGGCGCCCGATCCGGCCACGCGCATTATCGTCAACTGCGCCGGGCGCACCCGCAGCATTATCGGCACCCAGTCGTTGATCAATGCCGGCCTCCCCAACCCGGTGGCGGCCCTGCGCAACGGCACCATCGGCTGGACCTTGGCCGGGCAGACCCTCGCCCATGGCCAGGCGCGCCGCTTTGCGCCGACCTCGGAAAACCATCGCCAGCTGGCCGCCCAAGAGGCCCGTGGTGTTGCCGACAAAGCCTCGGTAAAACGTGCAACGCTCAATGATCTGCAGCGCTGGCAACAGGACGCGACACGCACCACTTACCTGTTCGATGTGCGCACCATAGAAGAATACGAAGCCGGCCACCTGCCAGGCGCCCGCGCCACCCCGGGGGGGCAACTGGTGCAGGAAACCGACCACGTGGCCAGTGTGCGCGGTGCGCGCCTGGTACTGGTGGACGACGACGGCGTGCGCGCCAATATGTCCGCGTCGTGGCTGGCCCAGTTGGGCTGGCAGGTGTACGTATTGGATGACCTGCAAGCGGAGCACTTCAGCGAGCGCGGCGCATGGGTCGCGCCAGTACCACCGCCGCCCCAGGCCGAACTGATCAGCCCCCACACCCTTGCCGACTGGCTCGGCCATGGCGACACCCTGGTGCTGGACTTCACCGCCAGCGCCAACTACGTGAAACGTCATATCCCCGGCGCCTGGTGGGTGCTGCGCGCGCAACTGCCAGAGGTCCTGGCCAAGGCACCGAGCGCCCAGCGCTATGTATTGACCTGCGGCAGCAGCCAACTGGCGCGCCTGGCGGTGGCGCAAGTCGAGGCGCTCACCGGCAAGCCGGTCTTTTTGCTGCAGGACGGCACGGCTGGCTGGATCCATGCGCAACTGCCCCTTGAGTCAGGCGAAAGCCACTTGGCGTCCCCGCGTATCGACCGCTACCGCCGCCCTTACGAAGGCACCGACAACCCACGGGAAGCCATGCAGGCTTACCTGGATTGGGAGTTCGGCCTCGTGGAACAACTGGCCCGCGACGGCACCCATGGTTTCTATGTGATCTGATTCACCGCTGCACCGTTTCGCTCAACCGACCCCTTCTCCAGGCGGAGGTACTTTCCTTTACCTAACGCCTGGAGTTTTGCCCATGCTGTATGCCCTCCCATTCAAACGCCTGCTGTGGGGCGCCACTTTGGCCCTCGGCCTGCTCTCTACCGCTCAGGCTGCCGACCTGCAACCGCTGCGCGTGGCCAACCAGAAATCCACGATCAAGGCGCTGCTGGAAGCCTCGGGCGAAAGCCAGAACGTGCCCTACGAGATCAAATGGTCGGAATTCCCCTCGGCCTCGCCCCTGGGCGAAGCGCTGAATGCCGGTGCTGTGGATGTCGGCGCCCTGGGCGATGCCCCTTATGTGTTCGCCCTCGGCGCCGGTGCCTCGATCAAGGTGATCAGTATCATCCATGCCGAAGGCCGTAACACCACCGCGCTGCTGGTGCCCAAGGATTCACCGATCAAGACCGCGGCCGACCTCAAGGGCAAGAAGATCGTCACCGGGCGCGGCTCCATCGGGCATTACCTGGCGATCAAGGCCCTGAACAATGCCGGGCTGACCACCCAGGATGTGCAGTTCATCTTCCTGCTGCCCGCCGAATCCCGGCTGGTACTCGACAACGGCACCGCCGATGCCTGGGCGACATGGGACCCTTACACCACCGTGGTCACCTCACAAAGCAATGCTCGCGTGTTGGTCAGCGGCAAGCATCTGCTGAGCAATCACCTGTACTTCGCCGCCACCGGCCAGGCCATTGCCGACAAGCGCGTGCAACTGGACGACTTTGTCGCACGCATTGATCGCGCCTACGCCTGGGCCAATACCCATCCCGAACAATACGCCGCTGCCCAGGCCAAGATCACTGGCCTGCCACTGGCCGTGCATATCGAAGTGGCCAAAGACACCCATCTGTCCCCCGTGACGATTGACGATACGGTGATCCACGGCCTGCAAGCCACCGCCGACACCTATGTAAAAGAAGGCCTGCTGAGCAAACACATCGACGTCTCCCAGGGCTTCGATTCCAGCTTCAACGCCAAGCGTATCCCCCTCGAACAAGCCTCGCGCTAAGGAGCAGAACATGAGCAAGCCACGTCAATTGAAACTCGGTGCCATGGTGCACGGCGTCGGCCACGGTTGGGGCGAATGGCGCCACCCGCAGGCACAACCCGACGCCAGCACCAATTTCGGCTTCTACAAGCAGCAGACCGCACTGGCCGAAGCCGCCCGGTTCGACTTCGTGTTCATCGCCGACAGCCTGCATATCCACCCCAAGTCCAGCCCCCATTACCTCAACCGCTTCGAGCCGCTGACGATCCTCTCGGCCCTGGCCGCGCTGACCACTCACATCGGCCTGGTCGCCACCGTGACCGTCAGCTACACCGAGCCTTATCAGGTGGCACGCCAGTTCGCTTCGCTGGACCATATCAGCGGCGGCCGTGCCGGCTGGAACGTGGTCACTTCGTGGCTGAGCGGCACCGCCGATAACTTCGGCAAGGCCGAGCACCCGCCCCACGCCGTGCGTTATCGCATCGCCAAGGAGCATCTGAATGTGGTCAAGGGCCTGTGGGATTCCTGGGAGGACGACGCCTTTGCCTATAACAAGCACAGCGGCGAATTCTTCACCCCAGGCAAGTTGCATGCGCTTAACCACAAGGGCGAATTCTTCTCGGTCAAAGGGCCGTTGAACATCGCGCGCTCGCGCCAGGGCCAACCGGCGATTTTCCAGGCAGGCACTTCGGAGGATGGACGTAACTTTGCCGCTGAAAACGCCGACGCGATTTTCGTGCATGTGGAAACTATCGACGAGGGCAAGGCCTACAGCGCCGATTTGAAACGCCGCGCCAAGGGCTTTGGCCGCGCCCCCGACAGCCTGTCGATACTGCCGGGTATTCGCCCGATTGTCGGGCGTGATGCCGCCGAAGTGGAAAGCCGCTACCAGCAAGCCGTGGCGCTCGTCACCGTGGAAGACGCCATCGTCGCCCTCGGCCGGCCGTTCAACGACCATGATTTCAGCCAGTACCCGCTGGATGCGCCCTTCCCCGAACTGGGCGACCTGGGCGCCAACAGCCAGAAAGGTGGCTCCGAGCGTATCAAGCAACTGGCCCGTGACGAAGGCCTGACCCTGCGCGAAGTGGCCCTGCGTTTCTCGCGCCCCCAGCGCGACTTTGTCGGCACCCCGGAACAGGTCGCGGACGCGATCCAGACCTGGTTCGAGAGCGGCGCCAGCGATGGTTTCATCATCAATTCGGTGCTGCCGGATGGCTTGCAGTATTTCACTGAGCTGGTGGTGCCGGTGCTTCAACAGCGGGGGTTGTTCCGTACCGAGTACAGCGGCCATACCCTGCGCGACAACCTCGGCCTGGAAGTGCCGGCGAACCGCTACAGCGTGATCGAAGCCACCGAACAAGCCCTGGCCTGAAGGCTCCCCCCTGTAGGAGCGAGCTTGCTCGCGAAAAACTCAAAGGCGCCGCGTTTATTCAGGAAGTACGCGTTATCGTTGACGTTTTTCGCGAGCAAGCTCGCTCCTACAGGTGTTCAGGGCTTGCCACCCTGCCACACTTTTGACCGAGTACAGACTTATGACTCAACCGTCTCTCAAGGCTGTGGAAGCCGTCGATTTCGACGCCCTGCTTGACCACCTCAGCGCCGAGCTGGCCAGTACCGCGCCCCTCTATGACGACAGCGGCGCTTTCCCCCACGCCAATTTCAAACTTCTACACCAACACCACCTCATCGCCCTGACCGTGCCGAAAAAACTCGGCGGCGGCGGCGCCAGCCTGGCCCAGGCGCGCAAAGTCATCAGCGCCATCGCCAAGGGCGAACCGTCCACGGCATTGATCCTGGTGATGCAATACCTGCAACACGCACGCCTGCAAGACAGCCAGAGTTGGCCCGCACACCTGCGCGTGCAGGTCGCGCAAGAGGCGGTGCAAAACGGCGCGCTGATCAATGCCCTGCGTGTCGAACCCGACCTGGGCACCCCAGCCCGTGGCGGTTTGCCGGCCACCACCGCGGTGCGCACCGCCGACGGTTGGCGTATCAGTGGGCGCAAGCTCTACTCCACCGGCAGCCATGGCCTGAGCTGGTTCAGCGTGTGGGCGCGCAGCGACGACGCCGACCCGCTGGTAGGCGCCTGGCTGGTGCCCAAGGCCAGCCCCGGCGTCAGCATTATCGACACCTGGGACCACTTGGGCATGCGCGCCACCTGCAGCCATGAGGTGGTGTTCGACAACGTATGGGTGCCCCTGGACCATGCGGTCAGCGTCAGCCCCTGGAGCGCCCCGCAAGCGGAGCTGGACGGCGAAGGCTTCCTGTGGATGTCGGTGTTGCTGTCCTCGGTGTACGACGCCGTAGCCCAGGCGGCACGGGACTGGCTGGTGCACTGGCTGGAGGAGCGCAAGCCGTCGAATCTCGGCGCGGCGCTGTCCACCCTGCCGCGTTTTCAGGAGACCGTCGGCCATATCGACACGTTGCTGTTCGCCAACCGCAGCCTGCTCGACGCTGCCGCCGCAGGCCACACGCCGACGGCCAATGCGGCGCAAGTGAAGTACCTGGTGACCGGCAATGCGATCCGTGCGGTCGAGCTGGCCATCGAAGCCTCGGGCAACCCTGGCCTATCACGTCATAGTCCTCTGCAACGGCATTACCGCGACGTGCTGTGCAGCCGCGTCCACACTCCGCAAAATGACGCCGTGCTGCAAGGCGTCGGCAAAGCGGTGTTCAACCAGCGCCAAAAGGAACGCACATGAGCCAGGTGATTATTGCCAGCCAACTGGACGAAGACTTCAACCAGGTGATCCGTGAGCGTCTTGTGCAACTGCACCCCCAAGCCCAGGTAATCGGCGTGCCGGTCGGTGTGCCCAGTGACTTGCCGCCCCACGCCAATATCCTGCTGCTGCGCCCGATCAATGTGCGTGGCTACACCGCCCCCGACACCCCGCCACCGGGCTGGCCCTACGGCGCACAGTGGGTGCACCTGGTGTCGTCGGGTATCGACTTCTACCCCCAGTGGCTGTTCAACGGCCCACCCGTGACCACTTCCCGCGGCAGCGCCGCCGATAACCTGGCCGAGTTCGCCCTGGCGGCGATCTTTGCCGCGTCCAAGCATTTGCCGGCTATCTGGGTAAAGGATGCCCAATGGCAGTTCACCGCGCTGCGCCCGCTCAAGGGCACCACGTTGGGCCTTTTGGGCTTTGGCGCGATTGGCGCAAGCCTGGCGCAAAAGGCCCTGGCCCTGGGGCTCAAGGTGGTGGCGCTGCGTCAAAGCACAACGCCGTTCGGTCTCGATGGCGTGGAAGCGGCCAGAGACATCCACGACCTGTTTGCCCGCGCCGATCACCTGGTGGTGGCGGCCCCCCTGACCGAAGCGACGCGGCATATCATCGACCGTAATGTACTGGCCAGCGCCAAACTGGGGCTGCACCTGATCAACATTGCCCGCGGAGGCCTGCTCGATCAGCAAGCGCTGTTGCACGCGTTGGATAACGGCCAGATCGGCCTGGCGTCCCTGGACGTCACCGAGCCTGAGCCATTGCCCGACGGGCACCCGTTGTACAGCCATCCGAGGGTACGGCTGTCGCCGCATACTTCGGCTATTTCGACCAACAGCAAGGAAGAAATTGCGGATACGTTCCTGGCAAATCTGGAACGGTATGTGGCGGGCCTTGAGTTAAGTAACCTAGCGAATGCTTGACAGCTTGCTCGCGAAGGTGGCGTGCCAGCCAAAGAATGTTTAACTGGACCACCGCTTTCGCAGGCAAGCCAGCTCCCACACTGGTCATGCATTGCCCACAAAAAATCAGCACCTGCCACAGATCCCCTGTGGGAGCGGGCTTGCCCGCGAAGGCGGTGTGTCAGTCACTGAGTCTTCAACTGAACCACCGCTGGGAGAAACTTATTTGATGCGGTAGTGGAATGTGTTGCGCACTGCCGGTACGGCAACAGCCTTGCCATCGACGATTCTCGGCTGGTAGCGAAAAGTATTGGCCGCCGCCAATGAGGGCCGGATGAACAACGGGTGGCAGCCGTCCAGCACCTTGGGGTTTTCCACGTGGCCTTGGGTGTTGACGGTGTACTCCACTGAACAGTCGCCTTCGATGTTCTTGTCCAAGGCGCGTTCGGGGTAGTCCGGGGCGGCCTTGCTCAAGGGCTGGTACTGGCGGCTGTCGAATGCTGGGGTAGGCGCAGGCACGGGGGCTCGGGCTTTTTCCGCAGCGGCACGCGCCTGGCTCAGGCGTTGCTGTTCCAACTCACGATTGCGCTGCTCGGTTGCCATGCGCTGTTGCTGCTCGAGTTTTTTTTCTTCAACCCGCTTGCGTGCCAGGGCGGCTTTCTCGAGCTTTTGCGCCTGGACCTGCGGATCAACTGTCGGTTTGGTCGGTACCGGGATAACAACAGGTTCTGGCAGCGCGGCAGCGACGGGCTCAGGTGCCGGTGCTGGTAAAACCACCAACTGCGTGTGCATCACCCGTGGCGCATCCACCCTTGGTCGCTCCGTTGACCAGCCCAGCATCAACGCCACTGCTACCGCACCATGCAGCGCCACGGCCAGACTCGCTGCCAGGCTTTTGCGCCAGAAACCATCGCCGTTGGGCGCCAAGGCCAGTGCCGGACTGTGCATGCTCATCGCCGTCATTGTGGGGCCTCGGTGACGAGCCCAATATTGCTGACGCCGCCCGTCTGCAGTACCGCCATGGCCGCCACCACACGGCCGTAACCGGCAGTGTCGTCAGCACGGATATACACCTGGGTATCGCTGCGCGCCGCCACCACCTGCATGACCTTGGCGCTCATTTCTTCCAGCGTCACCGCACTGTCGGTCTGCTGGCGGGCATCCAGCTCGTCACCCAGGTTCCAGTAGTAGCCACCGTCGGCCTTCACCGATAACGTCAGGATCTGCTGGCGCGTATCGCTGGCCAGCGCCTCGGCGGCGACCTTGGGCAGTTCGATCTTCACACCCTGGGTGAGCATGGGCGCGGTGACCATGAAGATCACCAGCAGCACCAGCATCACGTCGATGTAGGGCACCACGTTCATCTCGGCCTTGGGCCCGTGCTTGCGTTGCGGCCTGGTCAACATCGCTTTGCTCCTTGTTCAGGCGGCCACGGCCAAATTGTTCGAGGTACCGCGCAGCGTGCGGTGCAGGTGCACTTGCAGCTCATTGCCAAAAGCGTAGTAGCGCGTGAGCAAGGTCTGGCTGCGTGCCGCGAAGCGGTTATAGGCGATCACTGCCGGAATCGCCGCAAACAGGCCAATGGCCGTGGCAATCAAGGCTTCGGCAATGCCCGGTGCCACGGTCGATAGCGTGGCCTGCTGCACCTGGGACAAGCCGAGGAAAGAATTCATGATGCCCCACACGGTCCCGAACAGACCGATATAGGGGCTGACCGAACCCACCGTCGCCAGAAATTGCAGGCCCTTTTCCAGCTCCAGTTCCTGCTCGGTGATCGCTACCTGCAAGGCGCGCTCCACACCCTCAAGCACAGCCGGATCTTGGTGGTGCAGATGCTGGTATTCCTGCATGCCGGCAATAAAGATCGGCGCCACACCGCCCTCGCCCGCCTGCACGGTTTCGCGAAACAAGGGCTGCAGGTCCGACGCGACGCGAAAGCGCGCCAGGAAGCCGTCAAGCTGCCGTTCCAGACCACGCAGCACACGGCTGCGCTGGATGATCAGGTACCAACTGAACAAGGAGGCCAACAGCAAGGTGACCATCACCGCCTTGACCAACAGGCTGGCGTCGCTGATCAAGCTCCAGATCGTCATATGTTCCATCGTCGCGTGCATGGTGAAGCTCCTATTCGATTAAAAACGGATGACTGCGTGATGACAGCTCAAGGTAATTTCAACGCGCGACTCACCTCGGCCCAGGGCACGAACTTGAAGTTCTGGGCTTGCTCGGGCATGCGCTTGCGCCCGTCCTGCACCACCAGCATGCCTTGGCTCCATGGCCCGCCGAGGTTGACGGCAGTGACCTCCAGGCCATCGGTTTCCGAGGCGCCATCAATGCCGGCGGCCGCATTGAGGCCAACGCGCAAGGCGCCGCGCACAGCGAATGGCGGCTCGGCGTCCAGCACCAGGTAGCTGTCATTGCCTTGGCTGGAGACCACCAGGTAATCCCGTGCGGGGCTTTGATACAGCGCCAGGCCTTCGACGTCCGCGTGCAGTTGCGCGCCGACTTTGATCACCGAAGTGAGCGTGGCCGGTTGCTCGGCACGGGCATCCATCGCCCACACGCCCACATCTTCCTCACCGATGAACAAGCGTTGGCGCTGGTCATCGGCCACACAGCCCTCGGGTTGGCTGTCGACCTTGAACTGACGCACCAATTCGCCCTGCACACGGCCAGCCGGTGCACTCAGGCGGTATTGCAGGAAGGTGCCATCCTTGTCATTGGCAAACGCGTAAAGCTCGCCGCTGGCAGGCTGGTACAGGCAGATGCCGTAGATGTCCTTGAGTGGCGTGGGGACCTCACCGGCTTCACGCAGCTCGCCGCTCTGACGGTCGATGCTGAACAGGCTCAGGCTGTTGCGGTCGCGGTTACTCGCCACGGCCAGGTCGACGGTGTGCGTACCCAGTTTGAAGCCTGGGCGCAGGTCGACATTGTTCAGGCGCCCCACGGCCAGCTCCTGCAGCAGCTTGCCGTCGAGATCGTAGGCCAGCAGGCCCTGTTTCTTGTTGGTCCCCAGCACACGACTCTTGGCTGGCGTGTCCGGGTGAATCCAGATGGCTGGGTCATCCGCCGCGTCGCCTTGGCGACCCACGGGTTCGGTCTGGCGCAGTGCGGCGACTTGCGCCAGTGCCGGGGCAACCGGCACCGAGGTGGCCTGCCAGTCGAGGCGGCCCTGATAGAGCTGGCCGCTGTCGTCATCCCGCACCAGCACCTGCCGGCCCTGGATCACCAGTTGCTCCGGTTCTTTGAGGCCCGGCAAGGTCAGGCTGGGTTGTTCAACCCAACGCTCCCCGACTTGCTGGAACGGGTGCAATTGCGCGGTTTTCGGGTCCAGCGCGAGCATCCCACCCGGCACCAGCGCCATGGCGCCTGCTTCCCGCGCGGGGTCGTCGAACAGCGCCACGGGCGTGCGTTTCACCTCGGCTTCCGGGTGTGCCGGGTAGGCCCACCAGCCGACGTTTTGCTCGTTCACCACCAATCGCTCGGCCGCATCATCCACTTGGCAGTACTGCGCCGATGGCGGCAGTGGCAGGCTGCGAACACGCTGCGCCTGGGCCAGCAGGGTCGAACCATTGCCCACCAGCCACTGCTCGCCCTTGCCCTCTTCACCGACCAGGAACACAAACAGGTTGGCCGCCGAATCGCGATAGAGGCACAGGCTATTGACCGCAAAGTCGCGGGTCGGCAGGTACAGCGGCGCACCCCAGGTTTTGCCGGCTGCATCGAGACCGATCAGCAAGGCCTGCTGGCGGTCGTTATCGAGGCTGGCGATCAGCGATTGAGCGCCGGCAGCGCGGGTGTCGAGGCCGCTGAAACGGCCCTTGAACCGGGCCAGTTCGGCGCCTTTATCGTCGAGCAACAACAGGCCGTCGCGGGCACTGGCGGCCACGCGCTGGGTGCCGCCGGGCAGGAAGGCCACGGCTTGGGCATTCAGGCTGGGTGCCCAAGGGGCCAACGGCAACTCGGTCGCGAACGCATTGGCGCTGGTTATCAACACAACCAACAGGCACAGCTTGGAAATTCTCATGAACAGACAATCCTTCGAAAACAATGGAGATCCCGTTTGGGACGGCTTGCCCTGATGCCCTGTAGGAACGAGCTTGCTCGCGAAAAACTCACAGGCGCCGCGTTCATTCAGGCGACCCGCGTTATCGTTGAGGTTTTTCGCGAGCAAGCTCGCTCCTACAGGGGGGGGGCAACGGTTAGAAATGGGTGAAGGTCAGGCCCAGCTTGTAGGTGGGGCCGTACTCTTCGTACTGGCCGTTGTAGCTACGGTGGCCGGTGTAGACGAAGTACGACTCGTCGGTGAGGTTCTGTGCCTCGAAGCTGACCTGCAGATTCTTGGTCAGTGAGTAGCGCGCGCTGAAATCGACGAAGGTTTGCGCGTCGACGTGCAGGTCATGGGCCTTGTCGTTGATCGACGCCAACTCGTACAGGTAGGCCGATTTGTAATTGGCCGACAGGCGTAGGCTGAGCTTGTCGTCTTCCCAACCGAGCATCAGGTTGCCGACCGTGTCTGACTGGTTGGGCAGGCTGATGTTGCGCTTGCGAGTGCGCCCGCTGGCGCTGTCGAAGCCCTCGATGTCCGCGCTGGAACGGCTGAAGGTGCTGTTGGCGCCGATCATCAGGCCGTTCCACGGTGCAGGCAGCCAATCGAACTTCTGTGAATAGGCCAGTTCCAGGCCATAGAGTTTGGCGCTGTCGCCGTTGGCAAAGGTGTGCGCCTCGGCGAAGTTGGCCCAGGCACCGGTACCGGCCACGTCGGTGTTGTAGACGAAGTTCTGGATGTCTTTGTAGAACACGAAGGCCGAGACGGTACCGGCGCGGCCCATGAAATGTTCGATGCCCAGGTCCAGGTTGCTTGATTCGAGCGGCTTGAGGTCCGGGTTGCCGAAGGTGGCTTCGTCATCGTCGATCACAAAACCAGGGGCCAATTGGCCAAAGGTCGGACGCACCACCGATTTGGTCCAGGCGGCGCGCACTTGGGTGTTCTTGTCAATCTGGTAGCGCGCATGCAAGCCCGGCAACCAGTGGTGATAACGGCGCTTGGTCTCGGTGGCGCTGAACTGGCCGTCCGTGGCGCCGGTGCCCTTGGCTTCGAACTCAGTACCCTCGTAACGCATGCCGGCAATGAAGCGCCAGTCGTCGATATCAACGGTGTTCATCAGGTAGCCGGCGTTGATGTCTTCGCGAATGGTGAAGTCGTTGACAGTGGATTCGGTGGGGTCATAGAAGTCATCACGATTGAGGCCGCCGATCAACTGGCGGATATTGCTCGCGCTGATGCCTGGGCCAAAGCGGCCGAGACGGTAGTCGACGTTGCCCTTCTGGAACTGCGTAAGGTTGAGTTGTTCATCGCTCAAACCCTGTTCATCCAGGTCCTTGTAGACCCAGGCTTCCAGGTCATTGTCCTTGTGGCGCCGGCTGACCTTGCCACCGAACTTGAACTGGGATGCGTAACCGCGCAGGTCATAGTCGCGGGCCAGGTCCAGGCGCAGGTTCTTCTCGGTGTCCTGGGTGTGCTGTTTTTCCCAGTCGACTTTGTCGAGGCTGAAATTGGCGGGGTCGTAGAAACCGCTACCAACGATCGGGCGCGGCTTGGACTTGTCGTAGAAGCCGCTGTCGGCAAAGTCACCGCCGTCGAAGGTCGCACCGGCAATATGCCCCGGGCTGTCTTCGCTGGAACGGCTATACCCGGCCTGGCCGCTCAGGGTCCACAGGCCGAGCATGCGTTCACCGCCCAATACGTAGGACTGGATTTCCTGGGTTTCCTCGCGGTTCTTGAGCTTGCGCTTGCCCTCGGCTTCGCCCAATTCGCCGGGCGCCTGCGGGTCAGCGAACTCTAGGCTGGCGGCGTTGCGGGTTTCGGTGTCTTTGTAGCGACTGTAAAGCGTGCGCAGGTAGTAGCTGCTCACGTCATCGGGCTTGTAATCGAAGTTAAGGCCACCACCGGCGCGTTCACGACTGATGTCGTAGTCGCGCTGCTCGAATTCATTGAGCCGGGCGCCGTTAGTGAAGTCCCAGGCGCCGCCAGTTTCGACATTGTCCGAGCCAAAATCACGCTTCTGCCAACTGAGCGCCGCGGCCACGCCAAAGTTGTAGATACCGTCGCCGAGGCTGAACCGGTTACTGGCGGCGCCGGAGAATTTCGGGCTGGTCTGGTGTGTGTTCTTGTCGTAGCTGGCCTCAGTGCTGCCGGTGTAGAACAGGCCCTTGTGATCGAACGCCGACAGGCTCTTCACATCAACGGTGCCGCCGAGGGAGTTGGCGTCCATGTCCGGTGTGAGCGTCTTGATCACCGACAGCGACTGCACCAATTCCGAAGGCAGAACATCGAGGGCCACGGCGCGGCGTTCGCTCTCGGGGGATGGCACCAGGGTGCCGTTGATGGTGACACTGTTGAGGTCCGGGCCCAGGCCGCGCACGCTCACAAAGCGCCCCTCGCCCTGGTCACGCTCAATGCTGATGCCCGGCAAGCGCTGCACCGCCTCGGCAACGTTCTCATCCGGCAACTGCGCGACGCCGTCAGCATGCACCACGCTCTTGATGCTATCGGAAGAGCGCTGCTCCTTGAGGGCGCTGTCGATCGCAGCGGCTTGGCCGACCACATCGACATGCTCGGTGGTGGCCGCTTCGGCGGCATTGACCCGCTCGCAGGCTATCGCCAGGGCCAAGGCGGTAAGCGTAAAGCTGACTAGCCCGGTGCGCTTGTACATGAAACCCTCCCCAAGAATCCGTTGACGCCAGGCAAGGAGCCCGGCAACTGGGAGGGCACGCTAGGGGTGAGGCGTGACGGTTCTGTGACAGGATTGCGGGCAGAGCCTGGCAAAGCGGGGTTTACAGGCTTCTGGAGCGTACAAATGAGCTGAAATGACCTGGGTCAGAGGTGGGAGCTGGCTTGCCTGCGAAGACGGCCGACGGTAACTACGATGCGAAGCGAGCCGCTCTTGATCTGCTTTTGATCTTGATCTTAGGCGCCCCGTTAAACCACGCTGGCCGGACACAGGCTTGAATTCGTGGGTAACCCGGCAGGACGCCGGGTTAGCCGCCCCGCGCCATGGATGGCGCGTGGCGGCGGCCCACGGATTCAAGACTGTGTTCGGGTACACCGAGCCCTAGCGAGGTGCCGAGTGGTGGGGCAAGAGCCCTTTTGGTTACTTTTGGGGCTCTTTTCCAAAAGTGACCCGCTGTAAAAGCGGAACCCTAAGTGGCCGTTACCGCAGGAATGGATATGTACTCGGTATAACAGTGTCGACTGTGACGGCGCCTTCGCGAGCAAGCCCGCTCCCACAGTTGGATTATGGGGCGTCAGGGGAGATAGGCGTCGGCTGTCAGGCCGCCATCGCAGGCAAGCCAGCTCCCACATGGGTTCTATGTTCAGCTGAGAAATATGCCGAGGGCATGAGCTGATTCGACCCTCCCACCCCGTCATCCAACCGTCACATCCATCTGCTGTGCTGGTGCCCATCGCTTATTTGCCCAAGGACCCGTGGCCATGTTTTCCGTGCTCAAACCCCACCGCTGGAAACTCGCGTTGCTGCTGATCGCCGCCAACCTCGGACTGATCCTGCACCTGGCCTGCGGCGAGCTCAAAAGCGTCAGCGAATGGGTATGGTTGGATATCATCGGCGAAGGCGGTTCGGCGCTGCTCGCGCTGATCTGGCTGGGCCTGGTGTTGAAAAGCCGCCCCGCCGGACGGGTCACCCAATACCTGGCGCTGGGGCTGTCGTGCATCTTTTTTTCCTGGTGGATCGACAGCCTCGACGAATTCATCCGCCTGCCTGACAGCATCTCCTGGGATCACTGGCTGGAGTCAGGGCCAATGCCGGTGGGCATGATTCTGCTGACGATCGGTATCTACCACTGGCACCACGAACAACTGGCGATCAGCGCACAGATGGAAAAACGCGAGCGGTTGTTTCGCGAGCATCGGCTGTTCGACAAACTCACGCCCCTGGCCGGTGCCGACTACCTCAAGCGCCAACTCGCCGACAGCCTGCGCGACAGCCAAGAGCAGCAACAACCGCTGTCGCTGCTGGCCCTGGACCTGGATAACTTCGCCACCATCAACCAGGTTTACGGGCATGCCGAGGGCGATGCGGTGCTACAGGCGGTCAGCCACGTGCTGCTGCTCAACCTGCGCCGTCAGGACCTGTTGTGCCGCCTGGCGGGTGACCGTTTTGTGGTGCTGCTGCCCAACACCGGCGAGCGCCAGGCCCAGGGCCTGGCGCTGGAGTTGCAACACGCGGTGCAGAGCCTCGCCCACAAGACCCGGCAACAGGGCGAACGCCTGCAACTGGCGGCGACCACGGCGGTGGTGATGGCCTTGCAAGAGTCACCCCAAGAGCTGCTCAAGCGCCTGAACCTGGGCCTGGCCCGGGCCAAGCAGCCCCTTGCGAAAAGCGCCTGAGATGGCCGTGAAAACCAGCTGGTATGAAAACGACAGCCGCTTCATCCCCGGTCATTATCAACCCGCCACGTTGATCGACCTGGGCTTGTCCCGGGACATCGACAGCCATCGCCTGCTGCGCGGCACCGGCCTGTTCCACGAAGACATCCTGGCCGGCAATGCGCGGTTGAGCCCGCAACAGTTCCTGGGTCTGATCGGCAACAGCCGCAAACTACTGGACGCCGATGACAGCAGTTTCCTGTTTGGCCAACGCCTGCTACCCGGCTACTACGGCGCCGCCAGCCATGCGCTGGGGCATGCACAGAACCTTCATCAGGCGCTGGAGATCCTGATCCAGCAACAAGTGCTGCTCAGCCCGCTGGCCACGCCGCAACTGGAGCTGGATGAGCATCACGCTTACCTGTATTGGTTGGACAGTTGCGGCGCTGGCGAACACTGGCGCTTTCTGCTCGAAGCCAGCATGACCTCGCTGGTTGCCATGAGCCAATGGCTCAGCGGCCAGCGCTTGCCATGGGTGTGCAGTTTCAGCCATGCCGAACCCCGGTATGTCGAGCAATACTGGGTGCATCTGGGCGAACACACGCGCTTCGAACGCCCGCTGGACATGATGTGCCTCCCCCGTGAATACCTCACCCACAACTGGCCTGGCGCTTCGGCCACGGCGGGCCAGGTTGCGCGCCAGCAAGCGCTTGAACAAATCGAGCAACTGGGCTTTGCCACAAGTTTTCTGGATTGCCTCTACGGCTACCTGCGCGAACACGTGCGCCAGCCACCGAGCCTGGAACAGGCCGCGCACACCTTCGCCATGAGCCCGGCGACGCTAAAGCGCAAGTTGCAACGGCACGACACGGGTTTTCAGCACCAGGTCGACCGGGTGCGCAAGCACGTGGCGTTGCACCTGTACCAGGCCAAGGGCTTGAGTAACGAGGAAGTGGCGGCGTACCTGAACTTCAACGATGCGGCGAATTTTCGGCGCTCATTCAAGCGGTGGACGGGCAGCACGCCCAACCTGATCCGCCAACTGTTCAGCAGCCGCTAGCGAGGCGTTCGCGCAGGAACTCCACCAGCGCTTGCACCGGGCGTGAACTCTGGCGGTGCTGCGGGTACACCGCTGACAGGGTCAAGGCCTCAGGCGCGAAGTCTTCCAATACCTTGACCAAACGGCCGTTCTTCAAGGCCTCGCTGACAATGAACGTCGGTAGATAGGTAACGCCCAGACCGGCAATCGCGGTATCGCGCAGCAGGTCACCGTTATTGACGCGCATGCGCCCGCTGACGCTCAAGGCTTGCAACTTGCCTTTGAAACGCCATTGCACCTGGCGGCCGTGGCCGTAGGGCAGGCAGTCGTGCGCCGTTAAGTCCTCGGGTTTCAATGGTGTACCCCGCAGCGCCAGGTAGTCGGGGCTGGCGCAATACACCCGCTCGATAGCGGCGATCCGCCGGGCGATCAGGGTGGAATCTTCCAGGGTGCCGATGCGCAGCACCAGGTCGTAGCCTTCGCCGATCAAGTCCACCGGGCGGTCGCTCAGGTCGACTTCGACGCAAACCTGCGGATGCTGGCGCAGAAACAACGGCAGCAGGCAACCCAGGTGCGCCATGGCGAACGACAAGGGCGCACTGAGGCGAATGGTGCCTCGCGGCTCGCTGTTCTGACCGGCGATGCCCTGCTCCACTTGCTCCACCTCACCGAGCAGGCGCAAGGCCGACTCGTAGTAACTCTGGCCCAGCGGCGTGACGTCCAGGCGCCGTGTGGAGCGGTTGAGCAAGCGCACGCCCAGGCGCTCTTCCAGTTGGATCAGGCGGCGGCTGACGAATTGCTTGGACAAGCCCAATTGCTCGGCGGCGGCGGTAAAACTGCCGGACTCCATGACCTGGCAGAACAGGCGCATGTCTTCGAAGGGGTTCATTGTCGCTTCTCAGGGGACGATGGGCTGTTTTATAGCCTGTCAGTGGTCACACCACAAACCAAATGTGAACCCAATCAAATGTGGGAGCTGGCTTGCCTGCGAAGACGGCCTTACAGCCGACCGGGATATTGGATTTGACCGAGTACATATCCATTATTTAGGTAACGGCCACTTAGGGTTCCGCCCTGACGGCGGCTCACTTTTGAAAAGCGCAAAAGTAAGCAAAACGC
>NZ_QODJ01000084.1:0-18801 GCF_009935965.1 Pseudomonas sp. L13 | reverse complement strand
GCCAGCGTGGTTTAACGGGGCGCCTAAGATCAAGATCAAAAGCAGATCAAGAGCGGCTCGCTTCGCATCGTGGTTACCGTCTGCTACTACAGCCGACAAAGTTGTGTAGAACCTATGGCTATCGCAGGCAAGCCAGCTCCCACAAGGGTTCGGTGTTTCAAGTGGGGAAGGTGTAGGCCCCCTCTACCTTGCATACCCGCGTGTGAAACGCTGCATACCAAGTGGCCCGCCCTTGCTCACGCACCTGCCGATGCTCGGCCTGCTGTTTCCAGGCCAGGATCGCCGCCTCGCTGGTCCAGTAGGACACGGTGATCCCCAGCCCATCCTCCCGCGCCGATTCCACTCCAAGAAACCCCGGTTGTTGCCTGGCCAGTTCCAGCATGCGTGAGGCGGCTTCGCCATAACCCTGATCGCTATCGGTACGCAGCGAGCTGAAAATCACCGCGTAATACGGTGGGGCGGGTGTCTTGGCGATCATACCGATACCTCCTGGCAGGCCTTGAGCAGCGCGATCGCCAGCGGCGGCGTGATGCCTTTGAGCGCGGCGCGTTCGGGCTGGAACAGGGTGGCGACGAAGAACGGGTGATCAAGCAGTTCCACCGCCCGCAGGGCACCGTCGATATCGCGATAGGGGCTGCCGGGCACGCACCAGAAGCCGTCAAAGTCGTGCAGGGCAGAAGTGCAGGTGAGGGTGTCGGTGGCCAGCCATTGCACTTTGACGCTCAGGCCCAGAGCGTCGGCGGCCTGTTGCAGGGCCACGGGAATGGCCTGGTGGGCGGTTACATCGGTGTTGTAGTCACCGATCAGGGCAAGGTGCAGCGCGGGCGTTGGCATCGTGTACGTCCCATGGCTTGTGGTGGGTTGATACCCACTATAGATTGGCGCTCACGCAATCAATATTGGCGTTTGCCCATATGCTCAATGCAGCCACGCACTATCAAATCGACTACGCCGACCTGTCATTGATCCTGGCCCTGGTGCGCGGCGGCACGCTGGCGCGGGCGGCGGCGTTGCTGCGGGTGGATGTGTCCACGGTGTTCCGTGCGGTGCGGCGGCTGGAGGCGGCGCTGGGCCAGACCCTGTTTGAAAAAAGCCGTGCCGGTTATTTGCCCACCAGCCTGGCGAGCAACCTGGCACAACAGGCCGAGTGTGCCGAGCAGGCCCTGGAGGCGGCGCGCATTGGCGTGGAGCAGGGCGGTGAAGTGATCAGCGGCACTGTGCGCCTGACCTGCACCGACTCGGTGTTGCAAGGCTTGCTGTTACCGGCCCTCGCGCAGTTCATGCCGGCCTACCCGGCGTTGACCCTGGAGCTGAGCACTTCCAATGACTTCGCCAACCTCAGCCGCCGCGATGCGGATATCGCCCTTCGCCTGACCAAGGCACCGCCAGCGCATCTTGTCGGACGCTGCCTGGGGGCGGTGACCTATCAGGTGTGTGCCAGTGCCGACTATGCGCGCCAGCACCCAGGCCATGACTGGGCCGACCTGGCCTGGATCGCGCCAGATGACTTTTTACCCGATCACCCCACCGTCATCTCGCGTCGTGAACATTTGCCGGGCGTGCGTCCCCGTTATCGGTGCAACAGCATGCAGTCGGTGACCGAATTAGTGCGAGCGGGGTTGGGCGTGGCGGCGCTGCCGGATTTTCTCATGGGCGATGGCCTGCAACCGATGGGCCCTGCGCTGGCAGGGCACGATACGGCGCTATGGTTGTTGACGCGGCCTGATTGCCGGGCGTTGCGCTCGGTGGTGACGCTGTTTGATGAGCTGGGGCGGCATGTGCGCTGGCTGCGAAGTTAGCCTCCAGACAGCCAGCGCCAATGGGTCAGCGATTACCTCGCTCGTTCGCAAACGCGCTCACCGCCTGTACCGCCTCGCCGGTGCCTTCGCGAATTTGCAGGATCACCGTGCCAGCCTGGTTGGCCAGTTCCACACCCTGGGCGGCGCGGTCGCGGGTGGCGTCCATGCTGTCGATGGCTTGGCGGGTTTCGTCCTGGATCATGGCGATCATGCCGGAGATTTCCGCGGTGGAGCCGCTGGTGCGCGCCGCCAGTTGCCGCACTTCATCGGCCACCACGGCAAAGCCACGGCCCTGCTCGCCGGCGCGAGCGGCTTCGATGGCGGCGTTGAGGGCCAGCAGGTTGGTCTGGTCGGCAATGCCGCGAATGGTGTTGACGATGGCGGTGATTTGTTGCGAGCGCTCGCCCAGTTTGGCGATCAGTTGCGAAGAGGCGTCGATATCCACGGCGATTTCGCGCATGCCGCTGGCGGTTTTCTGAATCACCTCGGCGCCTTTTTCCGCCATCTCCTGGGTGTTCAACGACAGGTGATAAGCCTGGGCGGCGCTCTGTGCGTCAGCGGCATGCTGTAGCACGCGGGCGGTGACGTCCGAGGCGAACTTCACCACTTTGCACAAGCGCCCGCTGGCGTCGTACACCGGGTTGTAGTTGGCTTCCAGCCACACGACTTGGCCGTGTTTATCCACCCGCTCGAACTGGCCATTGAACAGCTCGCCCTGGTTCAAGCGCTTCCAGAACTCGCTGTAGGCCGCACTGTTGGCCAGCTCGGGCGTGCAGAACAGGCGATGATGCTTGCCCTGGATCTGCGCCAGGCTGTAGCCCATGCGCTGTAGGAAATTGCTGTTGGCGGTGATGATGGTGCCGTCGAGGTTGAACTCGATCATCGCCATGGCGCGGTCGATGGCTTCGAGCTTGGCGTTGGCTTCGCTTTCGGCCTGCAGGCGTGGGGTGACGTCCATGGCGTATTTCACCACTTTGATCACGTTCCCCGCTTCATCCCGTACCGGGTTATAGCTGGCTTCCAGCCACACCGAGGCGCCGTTGGCGCCTACTCGTTCAAAGGTGCCCGACTGGAATTGGCCGTTGCGCAGGTGCGTCCACAGCTGGTTGTAGTCCGCGCTGCGGGCGAACGCCGGGGTGCAGAACATCCGGTGGGGCTGGCCCAGGATCTGTTCGGCGCGGTAGCCCATGGTCTTGATGAAGTTGTCGTTGGCGCGCAGCACGGTGCCTTGCAGGTCGAATTCGATCACGGCCATGGAGCGCTCAATGGCGTCCAGCAGGCTGGTCTGTTGGGCAAGGCTGTGTTGCAGGGTACTGATGGTTTTCTTGTGAGCGTGAAATAGCATGGTGGAGAGCTCGGGCATGCAAGCGTATGCGGGGTCCATGTATTTGCGCCTGACCCCGTAGGGCCCCTGGCCTTACGGTTGACTTGCTCATTGCCAGCTTCCTGATGCTGACAGAGGGGGTGGAACAACGGTCTCAGAGTGATCAATCGGCCTGGAAGTTCGCCCATCAGGCAGGACTATTTTGGCCAGGCGACCAATGGCGGCATTATGCTATTGCAGCAGGTGGACGGAGCAAGATTCGGACGAGGTGTCATCAGACAACTCAGGCTGAATGAACGGCCGTGCATTCGCTGATCTTGACGCGGTTGCGGCCGCTGTTTTTGGCGGTGTACAACGCGCGATCCGCCGCATCGAGCCACATGACCGCGTCCTTGAACGACGGGTGGAAATCCGCCAGGCCAATGCTCAGGCTGACGCGCAGGTCGGCGATTTGCGCATGACGATAGCCGCTGAAGGTTTCGCGTAGATGCTCCATCACCTGCGCAGCGGCGTGCAGGGGCATTTTCGGCAAAATCACACAGAACTCATCGCCGCCGTAGCGGCCGGCCAGGTCTTCTTCGCGCAAGTGTTCGCGCAGTGCCTGGCTCAACTGGCGCAGAACTGCGTCACCGACGGTATGGCCATGCACGTCATTGATGTGCTTGAAGTGGTCGATATCGATCAAGGCAATGGTCGCTTGGCCTTGTTGCTGCTGGCACTTGTGAAACTTGAGGTTGAGCAGGTCTTTCCACGAACCATGGTTGAGCAGGCCGGTAAGGCTGTCGACGCGGCTCAGGGCGCTGAGGGCGCGTTTGTGTTCCGACAGTTTGATCGCCAACTGGTAACAGACCATGCCGATGGCCATCGGGTAGAGCGTCAGCATCGGCAGGCAGCTGTAGACCTCGGTGAGGCTGACGCTGGGGTCGAACTTGACGCCGAACAGGCCCCAGGCCACCGCGATACCGGCCGCCTGTGCCAGCAAGCCGCGCAGTAACAGGCGTTTGCCACCGGCTGCGACGTTGTTCATGGCCATCATCGACAGAATGGTCACCGCTGTCAGTGGCGAAAACTGAGTGGCTGCGACCCAGAATCCGCCTAGCACTGAGTCATACAGCAGGTTGCGTTGTTCGGCCTGGTAGGGAAACGGCGAGTGGGTGGAAATCAGGTACGCCACGTGCGGCCAGGCAATGCCGTTGAACAGCAGCAACGCCCAGACCCAGCCGGGCATCGACAAGGGATACAACGCGCCGATCACGCTGATGCTGCCGATACCCAGGCCGATAATCCTTGGCGTGTAGATTCGCCTGGCAAATGAAAGCCCTTTGCCTCGTCTGTTTTCCATAGTGTCCTGGGTCAACTTTTTTACAGGTGCAACAGCGTGGGGCCAACGGGCAGAGCCGGTGATCGAATAAGAAAGATGAATTGTCGATTATTCCCGCGGGAATAATCAGTGTCCTTCCAGGCCATTTGCGCAGAACAGAGGGTAAAAGCGCCAGAAACGACCTTAAATGTCGCGCCTGCAACAGGGCTTACTGGGGCGGGCGTTGCGTGCTGGCTTCGTAACCGGCGAGGAACAGGTCGATGGCTGATTCGATGACGTTGGCCTGGGCGGCAAGGTCAAGAGTGGGCTGGCCGAGGGTAATCTGCGGCCAGAATGCAAAGGCCTTGAGCAGGCTTTGGATCTGGTGGGCGGCGAACGCCGGGTCGGTGCAGGTGAGCCGGCCGTCTTCCTGGGCGGCACGTACCCATTGGGTAAAGCCTTCTTCCCGTGCGCTGAGGCGGTTGACCATGTCTTGCGCGCGCTCCGGCGAATGGATGGTGGCAGCAATGGCCACGCGTGCCAGGTCGAGGAAGTTGGCGTCCGACATCATCTGCATTTTCGCTTCCAGCAATGTGCGCAGTTGGTCGCGCAGGGGGCGGTCGCTGGTGTAGATCACGTCCAGTTGGGCAACGCTGCTGGCCCATAACTGGTGGAGGATCTCGGCAAACAGTTCTTCCTTGCTGGGGAAATGGTTGTACACCGTGCGCTTGGAAACGCCCGCAGTGGCGGCGATTTTGTCCATGCTGGTGACCTCGAAGCCGTTCTCGCGAAATTCGGCAATCGCCGCCGCCACGATGGCTTCGCGTTTACGCTCGGTGAGGCGTTTGGGGGCAGTCATGGAAGGCATTCGACTCAACAATGAAATTACACCGGGCAGTTTACTTGCTCCGGATTTTGTTGCAATCTAGAAACTACACTGTGCAGTGTAATACTTGAGCGGACCGCAGGAGTCACTTCGTCATGGCCACTATTTCAACCCGTCTCGACCCTGCGCCCTCGGCGCCCAAGCCTGCCGAGCAGGGCCTGGGGCACTTCAGCAACGACGCCCCGGTGCAACACGGTGGCTTGGGCAAGACCCTGCGTATTTTCTGGAACATGCTGTTCAACAAACCGCGCACCACCCGGCCGGTGGGGCAGATTCCGGTACAGCCACTGACCCGCGAGCAGTTATTGGCCGCACCTGATCACAGCGTGTATCGCCTGGGCCATTCAACCGTGCTGCTGAAAATGCGCGGTAAATTCTGGGTCACCGACCCGGTGTTTGCCGAGCGCGCCTCGCCATTGCGTTGGGCCGGCCCCAAGCGTTTTCACCAGCCGCCGATCAGCCTTGAAGAGCTGCCAGCGCTGGAAGCGGTGATCCTTTCCCACAATCATTACGACCATCTCGACCGCAAAGCGGTGGTCCAATTGGCCGAAAAGACCCGCTACTTCCTGGCGCCCCTGGGCGTGGGTGACACGCTGGTCAAATGGGGCGTAGACGCCAGCAAAGTCCGCCAGTTGGAGTGGTGGCAGGGTACCGAAGTCGATGGCGTTCGTTTTGTCTGCACGCCGGCCCAGCACTTTTCCGGGCGCGGCCTGTTTGATGGCAACCAGACCCTGTGGTGCTCCTGGGTGATGATCGACGACACACGACGTATTTTTTTCAGTGGCGACACCGGCTATTTCGACGGTTTCAAGCGCATCGGCGAGCAGTACGGGCCGTTTGACCTGACCCTGATGGAAACCGGCGCTTACAATGTCGATTGGCCCCAGGTGCACATGCAGCCGGAGCAGACACTGCAGGCGCATATTGACCTTAAAGGGCGCTGGCTGCTGCCGATTCACAATGGCACCTTCGACCTGGCCTTCCACGCCTGGCATGAGCCCTTCGACCGCATCATGGCCCTGGCCTGGGAGCGCAATGTCTCGATCACTACCCCGGCAATGGGCCAGGCATTTCGCTTGAACCAGCCCGAGCGTGGGCATGCGTGGTGGCTGGAAGTGGAGCCTCAACCGGTCAACGAACACGCAGCAGGCTGAGCCGAAAACCCGCTTGGAAAAGAGTTTTTCAGCGGATTTCAGCTCTGCGACAAACGCCAAATGAGAGTGCGATGATCCCGCGGGAATTTTATCTCCGGGAGGATGTTTCGATGGACAGCCACTGTAAGAAGCTTTGGAGAATAGGGTTGCCTTGTGCCCCAGCCCAGCCACTGCCCGCGCCAATAAACGCCGCCGACGTGCCCGCTTCACCATCCCATGCAGCACCCACTTCTATTGTCTTTGGCGCCGAACAGGCTGCGGGCGCCACGCTCGTCCCTGGTTATAGCGCCCTGGCGCCCCATATACGGCCAGTGCGTGACCCCGCGCTATCACTTGTCGCCATCAGCGGCGTGGACCCTACCGAACCGGTGATGGTCGAAGTACCGCTAGTATTGAATAACACCACCTTCACCGCCACGCAGGCGTTGACGGGCTATCGGATCGGCTATGCCGAGCGCTATGTGCAGGGCAATCAGATTGAAGCGGTTGAGCGCAGTGCAGCTTTGCACCGGGTCTTCGACACCCTGCGTCACGCCGGTGTGCAATGGGTAGCGATGGACATGCAGCGCAGTGGCGACAGTCAGCAGGCCTGTCGTGAAATCGATGAACTGGTGGCAGGTCTTCGCCTGGATGCCCTGGTGTCGGAGGATCCCCAAGCCGCCTTTCATCATGCCTTAAGAAGCGGATACCCCTCTGTGTGTGAAACTCTGGAGGATGGCTCACGAGTCTGGTTTTACGGTGCGCGCTGGGCAGGTGATGGTTTGGCGGCACTGGTGCGCGCTTACCGCCAGCTTCGGCCATAGACGGTATAGGTGCCTACACCAGGCTGGGAAGGGTAGGACGCGGTGGCAGGATTCGCCTGAAATAACGGTGGGGTGTCGGCTCTTAGACTGGTGCGGTGTTATCGGCAGATAGCGCTCACACTCAGTCAAACAGAGGGCACTTCATGATCGGACCAGTTTCGGCAGGTGGATGGGCAACAGGCCTGCTTCAGGAGCTTTCAAACCCTGTGCAAGGCTTCAAAAGTGCCTGCCAGATGTCAGTGGAGATGGCCCAAGGAGGCGGTGTCACCTCAGAGTCACTGTTGAAGGACTCGCTCAAGCAAATTGCCAATATTGATCGCGGGCTACAGGGCGGTAATGCATTCTTGGAAACCAACCCGGATGCCCTCAGTGAAGCGAAGGCCCGCGATAAGGAGCGTGCCGATGGCCGTGTGCGCGGGCATTTGCATGGCGTGCCGATAGCGCTGAAGGATGTCTTTGAAACCAACGACCGCATGCAGACCAGCGCAGGTTCAAAGGCCTTGGTGGGCGCGCCGGCCACTAAAAACGCCAAGGTCGTCGACAATTTGCTGAAAGCCGGAGTGGTGATTGTAGGCAAAACCAATATGAGTGAGCTGTCCAACTTTCGCTCACTATCACCTGCCGATGGCTGGAGTTCCCGAGGTGGCCAGACGTTGAACCCTCATCGACTCGGAGGGCCAGTGGCGGGCTCGAGTTCAGGCTCGGCGGTGGCGGTGGCCCAGGGGCATGTGCCGGTGGCGTTAGGGCTGGAAACCAACGGATCGATCATCAGCCCCGCAGCCTACAACGGTGTGTTTGGGCTGAAAACGACGGTGGGCCTGGTCAGCACCGAAGGCGTCATGACTAGCACCCGCATGGATGCGGTGGGGACCTTCACCCGCAATATCTGTGATGCGGCACAAGCGCTTAACGTAATGACCGAGACCACTGTCTACACCAAAGGCCTGCGCTCCGATGCCTTGAAGGGCAAGCGAATTGGCTACACCCCTTTACCTGAGCTGTCCGCTGAGGAGGCCAAGGACCCTGCCAAGCGGGCAGACCGCAAGCACTATGAGGCGGCGCTGGAAGTGATGAAGGCCCAGGGGGCGATTTTGGTGCCGATGGAGCGGTTGGATGCTGGCGTCCCCGAGGAAGCCTATGAGGGTTATAACGAGGCACTGTTCTGGGAGGTCAAGCATCAACTGGAAGACTATTTGGCTGGGCGAGAAGGTTTGCCGGTCAAGTCACTTTCTGAGCTGATTGCTTTTATCAAACGCACACAGAAACCTGGTGAGCCTGACCAGAAACTGCTGGAAATGATCAATGACCTGGAGACCACCCCGGAAAAACGCGACGCGTTGTGGGAAGCGATTCTTCCTGTATTTCAGAAAACCATTGATGACCCCATAAAGGAGCACAAGCTCGACGCCATGGTGTCGAACTTTCTGTCCCACAATTATTTTTACAGTGCGGCGGCCGGGTGCCCAGGTATATCCGTTCCGTCAGGCATGGACGAGGAAGGCATGCCCACGGCACTTTACGTGTATGGCTGCGGCAACAGTGAAGCCACTTTGCTGGCAGTCGCGTATGGTTATGAACACGCCTCGCAGGCCATTCAAAAACCGGCTTTTCTCCCGGGTATTCCTTCTACGCAAACACCAGCCAGTCC
This sequence comes from Pseudomonas sp. L13, assembly GCF_009935965.1. Taxonomy (NCBI): domain Bacteria; kingdom Pseudomonadati; phylum Pseudomonadota; class Gammaproteobacteria; order Pseudomonadales; family Pseudomonadaceae; genus Pseudomonas; species Pseudomonas sp. L13. The sequence continues at coordinate 9,887 of NZ_QODJ01000084.1, read as the reverse complement.
AGATAAAACGGTTGAGGCCACCAACGGCTGAATTTGAGTCAGCCTCTGCTGGTTGCCACGGTTGAACCCATCAATTGAGAGATGAGGCCTTGCACAGAAGGTTGCGCCGCCGGGGTATCAAACCGGCGCGCACTCATCCCCCACCCCGGTGCAAACCCCGGGAAAAACACCAGCCCTTCGGCCTCCAGGCGAAACGCCAGGATCAAACGGGTTTCATCGTCCACGTCGCCGTGGCCTTCCAATTGCTCAATTGCTTGCACCGCCACGCCAGCCTGGCGAGCCAGCTCTTCGCGGCTCCAGCCCAGCATGACGCGCGCCTGCGCGCAGTGTTTGGCGGTGAATTGATGCAGGACGATCTGTTGTTCTACGAAAGAACTCATTGCCAGAGAGGACATGGGGTTTCTCCAGGTTCGACAGGGGAGGCGTAACTATACTGTGTTTTTGTACAGTTGTTTCTACCGCTCATCCACTGGCGTTGCAACCCCTTATGATTCCAGCCCTGGCGCCTCACGAATAATCAGGTGGTCCAGGTTCTCGATGCTGGCGCTGAATACCCCGAACGTTTGCTCGGGGTTTTTCTTACTGGGCACCTGCATAAGCTGCGGTGTGACCCCATAGAAAAAGCAATACAGCGGCCGTTCACTGCTGGCCGCTGCCTTGATCTGTTCCAGGAATGCCGTGCGCTTGCGGTAGTTTTCGATGAGCTTTTTGCTCAGGTAGACGTTCACCGAATAAGGCTTTTTGTCGAGCCACACCTTCCTTTCGAAGTCGATGCGAAAGCTGCTGGTGTAGTCCTTGATAGCCTTGATCTTGCCCCAGTAAATCAAACCCTGGTTGTCTTGCAGGTATTCGATCTTCTTGAAGAATGCCCAGTAAGTCGCCGTGTGCTCACCGATCTTCAAGGGCATGGCCTTGAGCTTGTCCTTGTCATCGATGTTGGACACGTAGCACTCCACCGGGTGTGCGAACACGCTGGTTTTGTCTGGGGTTGTGTCACTGTTGCCAGAGGAACTCGTAGCGCGGTGTGCAGACGCTTTCGTCGGTTCCTGCAGGGCGCTTGCGTCGTTGCCGATTACCGGCGTTTTAGGCTCGTACAGTCGCCGCGTCAGCACAAATTCCGATGGGAAATTTTCCTCACGCTCGTCATCACTTTCACCCGTCGCCGATTTATGGCTGCCGGCATAGCGGCAGCCCTCGATATGCCGAGTGCCGGGTTTGTTCTTGAAGTGCGGCGTGCGCTGGTAGTTGACGTTCTTGGCGTTGAAGGTGCTCAACGCATTGGCGCTATCGAACGCCGCGCGGCAGGCGTCGTTGGGGCACAGGAAGCTGTCCTTATCGGAGTCGAAGGCGGTGGTTTCGTCGAAATTCAGGTCTCGCACGTCGTAGATCGACACCTTGTCGTCGAGACTCAGGCTGTAGGCCGTGTCGAATTTCATGGGGCTCGGGTCCGTCAGAGGTTTGGCTATTAATAGCCGGATCTTGCGTAAATATCAGCAAGAACCTGCCACGCGTCGCCCGCTCAAGAAACACAGGGTGCCGCCTATGGCAGTAAGGGCGGCCAGGGCAAAGAACATGCTGGTGGGTGCCGCGTTGATCAGCAGGTAGCCGCAAATCACCGGGCTCATGGCCCCGCCAAACGCGGCCAGGTTCTGGGCACCGTAGTAACTGCCCCGTAGTGCATCCGGCGCAATGGTGTCGATAAACAGAAATTCCGAGGGGTAGATGATCATCTCGCCCAAGGTGAACACGAACATCGCCAGGCACCAGCTCAGCAGACTGTTCGCCTGGCTGAAGCCGACCAATCCGGCAATAAACAATAAGGTACCCAGCACGATCCAATGGCGCAGTTGCTCGCGCTTGAGGAATCGACCGATTTGGTACTGCATCAAAATCACGGTGATCGCGTTACAGGCCAGCACCGCCGACAGAATTTTCAGTGCCTGGTCGGGTGTGTAGGCCACTAGCAAAAACTGCGACAGATACAGGGTGTAACGCCCGTGGACGATGGTGCTCAACAGGCTGCCGCTGGTGAACAGGATCAACGTGCGGTCGTTGCGCAAGGTGCGCAGGGTGCTGAGAAAACTCTGGGGTTTATGACTGTCGTCCCGTTGAGTCGGCGCAATACCGATCATCAGGAACAGGCTGCCAAAGGCAATGGCACTGGCAATCAGGAACGGCGCCCACGGCAGTTGGCCAGCAATCAATACGCCCAACATCGGGCCGGTCGCATAGCCCACATTGGTCAGAGTGTAGCGCAGGGAAAACACCTTGGCGCGCTCACCCACCGGTAGGTTCTCGCTGATGATCGCCTTGGAGCCGATCAGGAACAGCGCCGACGCGGCCTCAGTGATGATCAGGGTCAGGGTGGTGAGGTAGAGGTTGCTGGCAAAGGTCAGCAACAAAAAACCGATGGAGCTGGAGAGCATGGCCAGGATCAGCAGCTTGCGCTTTTCCAGGCGGTCGATGATGTAGCCGCCGTACAACCCCAGGAGCGTGGCGATGAACACCGCGATCCCCATCAGCAGGCCGATGTCCTGCTGGTTGAGGCCCAGGCGTGTGCTCAGCCAGAGGGCCAGCAACGGGCTGGTCATGGCGCGGCTGACCACGATGGTCACCGAGCAGATCATCAGGCGACGGATTACCAGGGAGTAGGTGGCCACGGTGGGGTAGGGATCCTTGTTATACCTTCACGACAACACAACTTAAATGTGAACACCGATCCAATGTGGGAGCTGGCTTGCCTGCGATAGCGGTGGGCCAGTTTGCATCGTCATTGGCTGATCTACCGCTATCGCAGGCAAGCCAGCTCCCACAGGGTTTTGCAGTGTTTACTGGCCTGCGTTTATGCTGATTTTTTCGACCGCACCTTGTTCCAGATCCCACTTCTTCAGGATCTTGCCGTAGGTCCCATCATCAATCATGCCCTGCAAGGCCTCACTGATCGCCGTGACCAACTCGGTATTGCTCTTCTCAATCCCAAGCCCGGTGAACTGCTTGGAAATCGCCAGGCCCACCGGCTTGTACTTGCCCTTGTCCAGCGACATCAAATAAGGAATGGTCTCGCTGCCCTGCATCGCCGCATCCAGGCGGTTCTGCTGCAACTGCGCCCGGGCATCCGCCGAACCTTCGGTGCCGATCACCACGATTGCCGGCTTACCCGCCGCTTCGCAGTTTGCCTTGCTCCACGCGGTAATTTCCGACGGCCAGGTGGTGCGGCGGCTAGTGCCGACTTTTTTACCGCACAGGTCGGTCAATTCCTTGATCTCTTCACGCTTGGCCAGGGTGTACAACTGTGGGCCGCTGGTGAAGTAGTCGACGAAGGTCACGGCCTTCTGGCGCTCGGCGGTGTCGCTCATGCCTGACAGCACGATGTCCACACGCTTGGTGGTCAAGCCGCTGAGCATCTGCTCGAAACCGGTTTCCTGCCATTTGATCTTCACGCCCAGTCGCTCGGCGAGGGCGTTGCCCAGGTCGAAGTCAAAACCAGTGAGCTTGTTGGTGGCCGGGTCCTTGAAGTCCATCGGCGGGTAGTTCGGCACGATGGCCGCGCTGATCTCACCCTTGTCCTTGATGGCTTGCGGCAAGGCTGCCAATACACACGAGGAGGCCATCAGGCCTGCAAGCAAGGTTGGGATAAACATCTTTTTCATGGGGGCGTTCTCGTTAGTTTTTTAGTTAAGTGCGAACGGCAGAAATAAAGCTTTGGGTACGCGGGTTTTGTGGGCTTATTAGAATGTCTTCGGGGCTGCCGGCTTCCACAATCTGGCCGGCGTCCATAAACACCATGCGGTTGGACACTTCGCGAGCGAAGCCCAATTCATGGGTAACCACGATCATGGTCATGCCGGTGGTGGCCAAATCGCGCATCACCGACAGCACTTCGCCTACCAGCTCCGGGTCGAGGGCTGACGTGGGTTCGTCAAACAGCATCAACTTGGGGCGCATCGCCAAGGCCCGGGCGATGGCCACACGTTGTTGCTGGCCGCCGGACAATTCCACCGGGTAGGCATTGCGCTTGTCCGCCAGGCCAACGCGGGCCAGCAGTTCCAGCGCATCTTCGATGGCTTCCTTGGGCGAGCGCTTGAGCACCTGGCACGGGCCTTCGATGATGTTTTGCAACACGGTCATGTGCGGGAACAAATTGAATCGCTGGAACACCATGCCGGTGGCCAGGCGCTGGCGGGCGATCTGCGCTTCGTTCATCTCGTGCAGCTTGTTGCCGACCACCCGATAACCGACCAATTCGCCATCGACCCACAGGCCGCCTTTGTCGATTTTTTCCAGCTGGTTGACGCAACGCAGCAGGGTACTTTTACCCGAGCCGGACGGGCCGATGATGCACATCACCTCGCCTTGCTCGACCTCGATATTGATGTCACGCAGGGCGTGATACTGGTCGTAATACTTGTTCAGGTTGACGGCCTTGACGATGCTTCTCATGGGGCAAATCTCCTCAACCCAGATTTACGAACGCTTGCCGGCGCCGCGGGCAAAACGACGCTCGAGGCGGCTTTGACCAAATGAAAGAACAGTCACCACCGCCAGGTACCAGATGCCCGCCACAATCAGCAGCTCCATCACTCGGGCGTTGGCGTAGTAGATGTTTTGCGCGTTGTGCAGCAGCTCCGAGTACTGGATCACACTGGCCAGGCTGGTCATTTTCACCATGCTGATGAACTCGTTGCCGACCGGTGGGATGATCACGCGCATGGCCTGCGGCAGAATGATCCTGCGCAGCGCTTGCAGGCTCGGCATGCCGATGGACTTGGCCGCCTCGTACTGGCCGGTATCCACCGAGAGCAAACCGGCGCGCACCACCTCGGCGGTGTAGGCGCCCTGGTTGATGCTCAAGCCGAGCAGGGCGGCCACGAAGGGCGTCATCAGGTCGACGGTGTCGATGCTGAACAGGCCAGGAATTGCGATCACCGGGAAGATCAACGCCAGGTTGAACCACAGCAGCAGTTGCAAAATCAGCGGTGTACCGCGAAACAGCCAGGTGTAGGTGATGGCCACGTAACGCAGGATCGGGTTGGCCGACATGCGCATGATCGCGGTGATCACCCCGATCACCACGCCCAATGCCATCGCCAGGATCGACATGACGATGGTGTTCACCAGGCCCCAGATGATCGCCTCAGACGTAAGGAACTGGCCAATGTAGGACCATTCGATCTGGCCATTGGCAAACGCGCGCAACAGCGCCGCCAACACAATCACGATCAGGGTGGCAAAAAACATCCGCCCGTAATAGCGCCGCGGCACATGCTCGTACTGCGTGATATCGAACTGGTTCTCGGACAACTTGCGCTCGGCTTCCAAGCGCTCGGCCGGGGTTTGGTTCATGCTGCTACTCCAAATGCTGTACACAACCGCCCACTGTAGGAGCGAGCTTGCTCGCGAGAATCGTCAACGCTAACGCGGAAAACCTGAACCCCGCATTATTTTCGGGTTCTTCGCGAGCAAGCTCGCTCCTACACAGTGAGCACGTTCAAATTCTGAAACCGGTGTAGGTGTCGGCCCATTGCTGCTGAGCGACCAGTGCAGTTTTCAACCGCCCAATCTGCTCATTCACCCGCTCCGGCGCCGTCCCACCCCAGCCACTGCGCGCCGCAATCGCCGCCTCCAGGGTCAGGCAATCGCGCACGTCCGGGGTGAGTCGCCCATCCACCTCGGCCAACATCGCCGGCGAGGCTTGCCACAACTCAATCTCATGCTTCTCACAGGCTTGCACCAGCGCGCCGGTAATCTCATGGGCCTCTTTGAACGGCACGCCACGAGTAGCCAACCAATCCGCCACCTCAGTCGCCAAGGTAAAACCCATCGGCGCCTGGCGCCGTAGCTCCTCTACTTGCACCTTCATGGTCGCGACCATCCCGGCCATCGCCGGCAACACCAGCAGCAAGGTGTCCACGCTATCCAACACGCTGTGCTTGTCTTCACTCAAATCGCGGTTGTACGACAGTGGCAACGACTTGAGCGTCGACATCAGCCCGGTCAGATTGCCGATCAAACGCCCGGCCTTGCCCCGCGCCAGTTCGGCAATGTCCGGGTTCTTTTTCTGCGGCATGATCGAACTGCCAGTGGCGTAGGCATCGTCCAACACCACCCAGCGAAACTGGCGCGACGACCACAGGCAAAACTCCTCCGACAGTCGCGAAATATTCACCCCGAGCATGCCCGCCACAAACAGAAACTCCGCCACATGGTCACGGCTGGCGACAGCGTCGATGGAGTTTTCGCAGGGCCCGGTGTAGCCCATTTCCTTGGCCGAGTGCTCTGGTTGACGCGCTATCGCCGAACCTGCCATGGCGGCCGCGCCCAATGGCGACAGCGCCGTACGCGCATCCCAATCCACCAGGCGCTGCACATCGCGCAGCATCGACTGTGCGTGAGCCAGCAAGTGATGGGCGAACACAATGGGTTGCGCTTGCTGCAAATGGGTAAAGCCCGGGCAGATGCTCTCCACATGTTGCTCGGCCTGCTCGACCAGCGCCTGCTGCAAGCCCAACACCTCGGTGGCGATGGTGCGCGCATGGTCACGCAGGAACAGGCGCAGATCGTTGGCCGTCTGGTCATTGCGCGAGCGCCCGGCGCGCAACTTGCCGCCCAGGGCACCGAGGCGCTCGGTCAATACGCGTTCGATAAAGGTGTGTACGTCCTCATCATCCAGGGTGGGATGCAGGCGGCCGGCGGCGAAATCCTCACCGATACGGTCCAGGGCTTCGAGGGTGCTCAGGGTTTCTGACTCATCCAGCAAACCGGCGCGCTGCAACTCTCGGGCATGGGCGCGGGAGCCGGCCAGGTCGTAGGGCGTCAGGCGAAAATAACGCTCAGGGCAACGCGACAACGCGGCCAACGCCGCAGACGGACCGGTCTTGAAACGAGCGCCCCAAAGGCGGTCGGTGGGCTGGGACATGGGTATTCCTCACGCTTGTTTTTAGAAGAGTCGGAGGCAGTTTCAACATAAGTTTATCGGTGCAGAACCGGCATCTGACGCGCCGTATTCAAGGTTGCCAAGGGCGGATGTTTATGTTCATTATCGCCGCCTGGCTATGTTCAAGGATTGGGTTCAAGCCTGTTGAATATGGCACTCGAGGTCAACGCGCATTATGGAAACCCCACTTTCCACTTCTGGAAACCTGCCGCCAAAACCTGGCAGCCGAGCACCACTGCAACTGAGCGGGCTGGACTTCAAATTGCTGCGGGTATTTATGGCCGTGGTCGAAGCCGGCGGCTTCAGTGCTGCGCAAAATGAGCTGAACGTGGGCCTGGCGGCCATCAGCAAACAGATCTCCGACCTCGAGATTCGCATCGGCATGCGCCTGTGTACACGGGGCCGCGAAGGGTTCGGGCTGACCGAAGAAGGCAAGTTGGTGTATCAGGCATCCATCGAATTATTTACCTCGGTGGACAGTTTTCGCGACAAGCTTAGTTCGGCGCAGAACGAACTCATCGGCGACCTGAGTGTGGGCGTTATTGATAACACCGTCTCCGACGTTAATTCCCCACTGATTACCGCCCTGGGCAACTTACATCGCCAATCGCCAAAAATAAGATTGCGCCTACATGCCTCGCAACTGGACGAAGTTGAACGCGGCGTCGTGGAAGGGCGCCTGGTCGCCGGCATCGTCCCGGTGTACCAACGCCGTGAAGAATTCGATTACTTCCCACTCTACGAAGAAAAGGCCCACGCCTACTGCGCCGTAGGGCATCCACTGTTCACCGCCAGCGACATCACCCCCGACGCCCTTCGCCAATACGAAGTGGTGAACCATCGGTATGCGATCCATCGCGACAAGGCCCACTTCGTCAACCACGACAGCCAATCCGCCTCGGCCTCACAAGTGGAAGCCGTCGCCATCCTGATCCTGACTGGCCGCTTTTTGGGTTTTCTGCCGGAACACTACGCCACGCCACTGGTAAGGGAAGGGCGCCTGCGCGCACTGTGCCCGGAGCAGGTACAGCTGAGCACCGCGTTCAACCTGATCCTGCGTCACAACGCGCCGAGGAGCCCGATGGTAAAAGCCTTCGCCACAGCCTTGGGTGTAGACCTGAAGACGCCGGCCTAAGCCTCAACAAAGCTCAAATGTGGGAGCTGTCGGGCCCCAGCGAGGCTGCGAAGGGATCGCCTCGGTTCACCCGCCAACCCCACCCACACGCATCACCGCTGCAACCGAGCCCGCTTTTTCTTCTTCGCATGAAAATGCCGAAAATGCGCATCCTGCGCCGCCGCCAGCAACTCCCTGTCTCCACGCGTATCGCCCCAGGCCCTGAGCCGATATTCCCCCAGGTCCCCATACACCGCCTCAAGCCGCAGCACCTTGTTCTCACAACGGCAATTATTCCCGGTGAGCTTGCCGGTCAGCACCCCATCCACCACCTCAAGCTCAGTGCCGATCAAACGAATGCCAAGCCGGTCGGCAAACGGCTGCAACACCAACGCCGGCGACGCTGAACACAGCGTCACCACCGCCCCGGACTTCACCTCATCCGCCACCGACTGCAAACCGCTCGGGCGCATCAGCTTGCTCCAGCGCGCCTGGCAATATTCCTGCGCTTGCTGCTCAACCCAAGCCTTCTCCACCCCGGTCATGAAGGTGCGAATCAACTGCGCCTTCAACTCATCCCGGCTGATCTGCCGCACCAAAAACCGCAGCCCCGGCACCGCCAGCTTGACCATCCGGCCATAAAACTCACCGGTGCCAAAGGCAAACTTGAGGAAGGGCACGAAACTGTCGTGGTGGGTGAGGGTGCCGTCGAAGTCAAAGACGGAAAGTACTTTGGCGTCTGCGGGGCCGGCTTCGAGCATGTCTGGGTTCACGGGTTGGCCTCGGTTCTATCTAATAGTTTTCAAGCGGGCATCAGCTGTGACAGCAGGAGTCTACTCCCGTGCCAATCTCCCGGTCTTGGCGTAAAGCTCTGCGGTGAAAGCTTCCCGATCACTCGAGCGCTGACAACGCTGATGGCAATTGGGGCACAAGGCTACAGCATTGGGGATGCGATCCGAACCCTTCTGGGCCAGGTGCTTGACGTGATGTACTTCAAGAAATGGCAAATTACTTTGTCACGGCCGAAAAAAAAGCCCTGAACATGTCAGGGCTTCCTTTGGTGCTCAGTCTGGATCAATCCCAGCTCAACGCCCCACCCGTCTGGTATTCGATCACACGGGTCTCGAAGAAGTTTTTCTCTTTCTTCAAGTCCATGATCTCGCTCATCCACGGGAACGGGTTGGTGGTGCCTGGGTACTCTTCCTTCAAGCCGATCTGAGTCAAACGACGGTTAGCGATGAATTTCAAATAGTCTTCCATCATCGCCGCGTTCATGCCCAACACGCCGCGCGGCATGGTGTCGCGAGCGTATTCGATCTCCAGCTGCGTCCCCTGCAAAATCATCTGGGTCGCTTCTTCCTTCATCTCGGCATCCCACAGGTGTGGGTTTTCGATTTTGATCTGGTTGATCACGTCGATACCGAAGTTCAGGTGCATCGACTCATCGCGCAGGATGTACTGGAACTGTTCGGCCACGCCGGTCATTTTGTTGCGGCGGCCCATGGACAAAATCTGAGTGAAGCCGCAGTAGAAGAAGATGCCTTCCAGCACGCAGTAGTAAGCGACCAGGTTGCGCAGCAGTTCTTTGTCGGTGTCGACGGTGCCGGTTTCGAACTTCGGATCGGAGATCGAACGGGTGTACTTCAGGCCCCAGGCGGCCTTTTTGGCCACCGATGGAATCTCGTGGTACATGTTGAAGATCTCGCCTTCATCCATGGCCAGCGATTCGATGCAGTACTGGTAGGCGTGGGTGTGGATCGCTTCTTCGAAGGCCTGGCGCAGGATGTACTGGCGGCACTCCGGGTTGGTGATCAGGCGGTACACGGCCAGCACCAGGTT
>NZ_QODJ01000083.1:0-19818 GCF_009935965.1 Pseudomonas sp. L13 | reverse complement strand
GTCAGGGCGGAACCCTAAGTGGCCGTTACCGCAGCAATGGATATGTACTCGGTATAACAGTGTCGACTGTGAGGCCGTCATCGCAGGCAAGCCAGCTCCCACAGGTTAAAGAATTGTTCTATATGTAGAACGATCAAGGCCATTTTTGCCCTCTAGTGCTCAGGGGTGAGGCGAATTAAGCTGTACTCACTTTGGAGGTACACCATGAAAAAGCTGATTGGTATCTACACCAGCCCCCGCGCCCATTGGGTCGGCGATGGCTTCCCGGTACGCACGCTATTTTCCTACGACACCATGGGCAAGCACATCAGCCCATTCCTGTTGCTGGATCACGCAGGCCCCGCTGAATTCACGCCTACCGAACAGCGCCGTGGCGTCGGCCAACACCCGCACCGCGGCTTTGAAACCGTGACCATCGTCTACGACGGCGAAGTCGAGCACCGCGACTCCACCGGTGCCGGCGGCAAGATCGGCCCAGGCGATGTGCAATGGATGACTGCGGCCAAGGGCATTCTCCACGAGGAGTTTCACTCCCAAGACTTCGCCCGTAGCGGCGGCGCACTGGAAATGGTGCAACTGTGGGTCAACCTGCCGGCCAAGGACAAAATGGCGGATGCCGGTTACCAGACCATCGTCGATGGCGACATTCCGGTGCTGCCACTGGCGAACGACGCCGGCCACCTGCGCCTGATCGCCGGGGAATTCGCCGGTACGCAAGGCCCGGCCCGCACCTTTACGCCGATTGACGTGTGGGACTTGCGCCTCAACGCCGGTAAAGCGGTCACGCTGGACCTGCACGCCGGGCGTAACACCGCCTTGGTGGTGCTCAGCGGCACTTTGTTGATCAATGGCGAAGAAGTCGCACGTCAGGGGCAATTGGCGCTGTTCGAGCGTGACGGTAAGCAACTGACCCTGGAGTCCAACGACGACGCCAAGGTGCTGCTGCTCAGCGGCGAACCCATCGACGAGCCCATCGTCGGCCACGGTCCGTTCGTGATGAACACCGAGCAGGAGATTCACCAGGCATTTGCCGACTTCCAGTCGGGCAAATTCGGGCAGATGCACGCCTGACGATTCACCGCAAAAAAACTGTAGGAGCGAGCTTGCTCGCGAAGAACTTCAACATACCGCGTTCAATCAGACAGCACGCGTCATCGTTGTGGTTTTTCGCGAGCAAGCTCGCTCCTACATTTTGTTTCCAGGGTTCTGATTTCATGCGATCTTCTCGGCATTCGCCCTGGAGTCGCCTGGATGCCCTCATTTATCGCTGATCACCCGATGCTGTGCGCCGTGGCGTTGATCCTGATCGACATCGCCGTGTGGCGCCTTATTTCCCCCACCCTGGCCAACTGGAAACTCGCGGCACGGCTGGTGATTTTTGCGGTGTTCAGTGCCGTGCTGTTCAACGACGGCATGAACCCCATGCAAGCGGCGCCCTATGCCGATGACACCACTTTGCACCTGGCCGCCACGGCGTTGCAGATCGGCTGGTGGCTGTTTGCAGCGCGCACCCTCACGGTGTTGCTCGGCGCAGTGATGATGCAGCGGGTCGGCCATACCGGACGATTATTGCAGGACCTGCTGGGCGCAGTGATTTTCCTCATTGCGATCATCGCCGCCATGGCCTATGTGCTCGACCTGCCGGTCAAGGGCGTATTGGCCACCTCCGGCGCCGTGGCGATCATCGTCGGCCTGGCCTTGCAAAGCACCTTGAGCGACGTGTTTTCCGGGATCGTGCTCAATACCACCAAGCCTTACCAGATTGATGACTGGATCTCCATCGACGGCACCGAAGGCCGTGTCACCGATATCGACTGGCGCGCCACGCGCCTGCAAACCTCCCAGGGCAGCCTGGCGGTGATCCCCAACTCCCTGGCGGCCAAGGCCAAGATCATCAACTTCTCGCGCCCGGCAGACATGTTCGGTCTGGCGGTCAGCCTGCAAGTCAGCCCCCATGCACGCCCGCAAACCGTGATCGAAGCCCTGGAACGTGCGATGCAGGGCTGTCGGCCGTTGCTGGCCCAGCCGGCGCCCAGCGTGGCGTTCAAGGCTTCCACCGGCAGTGGCGTGGAATATGAAATCAGCGGCTTTGTGCCGGCCATGGGCCTCAAGCGCGAAACCCGTAACCAGCTTTACGACCTGGCCTACCGGCATTTGCAGGCGGCGGGCGTAGGCCTGCTGTCTGCCACCGAAGGCAGCACACCGCCTGCGGTGTCTGGCGCCCGCGCCTTGCTGGAGCGCTCATCGATCTTCTCCACCTTGCGCCAGGAAGAAAAAGACACCTTCAGCCAGAACATGACCCTGCACACCTACCGCGCTGGGGATATGATCCTGGCCGCGGGGGAGGTCAGCGATCACCTGTTCATTGTCGAATCCGGCGTGGTCTCGGTGCTGCTGCTCAAGGACGGGCATAAGTTCGAAGCCGGGCGCATGGGGCCGGGGGAGGTGATTGGCGAAGCGGGGATTCTGTCCGACCAGGCGGCGCTGGCGGATTTCACCGCCAAGACCTTCTGCACGCTGTACCGCATCGAGAAGGAATACCTCAAGCCTTGCCTGGACGCGCGACACGACATTGGCGAGGCGATGAAGGCGCTGCTGGATTTCCGCGTGCATGCCGCCCAGGCCCTGACCCAGGACGCGCCGATAGTGCCGGCGAAGAAGGGCTTTTTGCAGTGGCTGAGGAACCGCGGCCTGTAGATTGGTCACCTGTTCTTCGCCCGGATTGGCTATTTCTCCAGGACGCCGGGGTGACTAACCTGCTCACCAATTCCACTGTCCTGGAGCAACACCATGCAAACCCGTACCGATTTCTACACCGCTTCCCCAGACGCCATGAAAGCCATGCTCGCCCTGGAAGCGGCGGTCGGCAAACTTTCCATCGAACTGCCACTGCTGGAGCTGGTGCGCCTGCGCGTATCGCAGATCAACGGCTGCGCCTTCTGCCTGGACATGCACACCGCCGATGCACGCAAGGGCGGCGAGACCGAACGCCGCCTGTACACCGTGTCGGCCTGGCGTGAAACCCCGTTTTTCACCCCGCGTGAACGCGCTGCCCTGGCCTGGGCCGAAAGCCTGACCCTGCTCAGCCAGACCCACGCCCCGGATGAAGACTTCGACGCACTGGCCGCCCAGTTCAGCCCGCAGGAGCAAGTGGACCTGAGCGTCGCCATCGCCACCATCAACAGCTGGAACCGCCTGGCAGTGGGCTTTCGCAAGATGCCCAAGTAAGGCCATCAGTTGGCTTTGAAATAGCTTCGCGGCGTGGTGCCGGTCATGCCCTTGAAAAAGGCGATCAGTGCACTGTCGCTGGCAAAGCCCAGTTCAAAGGCGCAGTAGCCCAGGCTGCGCCCGATGGCAAGCAGTTCGATCATGCGCATCAGACGCCATTGTTGGCGCCATTGCTGATACCCCAGGCCGGTTTCCTTGAGGAAAATCCGGCCGATGGTCTTTGTGCTGGCGCCAATGTGCTGTTCCAGGTCCTGCAGTGTGGGGGGCAAGCGGTCGAGCTGCGCCAGCAGCGGCGCCAGGCGCTTGTCCCGTGGCAACGGCAACAGCATGGGTTGCGCCGCCGCGTGGCGGATTTCATCCAGGCACAGCCCGAGCAAATGGGCATAGCGACCCGCCTGCCAATCAGTCTCGAACGGCGCCAGGGCCATGGGTTCCAGCACGGCCCTGAGCAAGGCACTCACTTCGATCACCCGCACCTGGGCCGGCAATTGCTCGGCCAGGGCCGCACTCACATACACCGACCGATAATCCACCGCCTGCTGCATCACCGCACGATGGGGCAGGCCGCTGGGGATCCAGGCTGCGCGGCTCGGTGGCAACAGGCACAGTTGATTGTCCAGGGTGATGCGCGTGCAACCTTGCTGGGTGAACAACAGTTGCCCGCGCTGGTGCATATGCAGGCCCGAATCGTGATTGCCCAGCACCGCCGCGATGCCGATCACGGGCGCTGCGAAGGCATCGGGGTTGAAAGACGCGGTAGCAGTAAGCCAGGCCATGGGTTGTCCGATTTGATGGATAAAGTGTCGAAGTCTGGATAATAGCCCAGCTGGCGCGCCCTAGAATCCGTCCGTTGTATTTATGGATGGATCGTGTGATGAACTTTAAAAAATTGCTGACGCTGGCCATGGCCCTGCTGATGTTCCCGCAGTTGGCCCAAACCCTGTACAGCCCGGCCCTGGGCGATATCGGCCGCGCCTTTGACGTCGCGCCGGAACGGGCAGGGCAGACCTTGTCGGTGTATTTCCTCGCCTTCGCCCTGGGCGTGGTGGTGTGGGGGCGGCTGAGTGATCGTTTGGGGCGGCGGCCGGTGATGTTGATGGGGCTGGCGGTCTATGTGGGTGCTTCGGCGCTGGCCTTGACGGTGACGACATTCAACGCCTTGCTGCTGGCCCAGGCCTGTGCTGCCTTCGGCGCGGCGGTGGGGTCGGTGGTCACGCAGACGGTGTTGCGTGACCGTTTCCAGGGTGCCGACCTGGCCCAGGTGTTTTCCGTGATGGGTATTGCGCTAGCTGCCAGCCCTGCTATCGGCTTGTTCAGCGGCGCGAGCCTGGTGGAATTTTTCGGTTACCGCGGCGTGCTCTGCGCGTTGCTGCTGCTCGCGGCGGTGTTGTGGGGCTGGTGTTGGTGGGCCTTGCCGGAAACCCGTCCGGCCTCCTTGCCCACCGCCGCCCTTGGCCAGACGCTCGGCCTGATGCTCAAGGACGCCGGAGTATGGCGCTCGGTCGGGTTGGTCGCGGCGTTCAATATCGCGCTGTTCAGCTATTACAGCGTGGGGCCGTTTATCTTCGCGCAGCAAGGGCGTTCCACTGCCGAGTTCGGCTACAGCGGCGTGCTGCTGGCGCTGGGTTCCGGGTTGGGGGCGTGGCTGAACAAAGCCTTGCTCAAGCGTGGGTTGAGCGGCGAGCGGTTGGTGGTTGTCGCCGCAGCGGTGGCAGTGGTGGGGAGCCTGTTGGTGTTGGCCCTGCAGCACAGCTGGCTATTGGTGTGGCCGATGCTGTTGGTGGTGCTGGCCTTCGGCATGGCGATTCCCAACGTGCTGGGGGCGGCCCTGGTCGATTATCGAGACCGCCTTGGCACCGCCGCCGCCCTGTTTGGCTTGCTGTACTACCTGGTGATTGGCGGCGGGCTGGCCTTGGTGACCTGGTCTCAGGATCTTGGCTGGAGCCTGTTGGTGTGCGGCTTGGCGGCGTTGTGGCTGGCAACGTCGCGGCTACTCAGAAGTTGACCGACGCACTTAAACGCGCCGTCAACGGCGCGCCCTGGAACAGGTAGTCATCGCCCATGTATTCGCCCGCGTCGCGCCAGTAGCGCTTGTCGAACAGGTTGTCGACGCTCAGGCGAAACACTGTCTCGTAGCCATCGACCTTGGTGGTGTAGCGGCTACCGACGTTGACCACCGCGTAGTCGCCCACTTCCACGTTGCCGGTGCGATTGGCGGACTTCTTGGCGCTGTATTGCACGCCGCCCAATACCGCCAGGCCGTTGACCCAGGGCAGGGCGTAGTCGGCGTACACACTGGCGCGTAGCTTGGGCACGTTGATCGCCTGGTGGCCTTCGTATTCCGGGGTGCCGCTGCCGCTCACCCGCGCTCGGATCGCGGCCACGCTGGTGGCGATCTGCAGACGGTCGGTGGCCCAGCCGTTGGCGGACAATTCAATGCCGGTGTTTTTTTGCTGGCCTTGTTGCACGTAGTTGAACGTGACACCTTCGGGCTTGGCGTATTGGTAAGCCTGGCGCGTCTGGAATACGGCGGCGGCGAAGCTGATACGGCGCCAGTCGTATTTCACCCCGGCTTCGATCTGGCGCGAGACGGTGGGGGCGAGGGTTTCATCGGCATTGTTTGCGAACCACGGCGCGGTGCCGCCAAGAGAGAGGCCCTTGCTGTAGCTGGTGTACAGCGAAACGTTGTCCACCGGCTTGTAGATCAACGAGGCTTGGGGCAGGAACACGTACTGTTGGGTGTGGCGTGTCTGGTTGCCGGTGTTGCCGTCAAAGGCTTTTTCGTCCAGGCGCACTTCGCGGCCGCCGAGGATGGTTTGCCATTGCTCGTTGAAGCGGATGCGGTCGGTGACGAACAGGCCGTATTGGCGGCTGTCGAGGTTGCGGTGGCTGTCTTTAAGCGGCTCGCTTGTAGGTGGGAAGCTGGGCGTATCCTGATAGATATTGCCACTGCCGATGTGCTCGTTGACCGACTCACGCTTGTCGATCACCCGGCGAAATGCACTCGTGCCGAAGGTCAGTTCATGGCTCAATCCCGCAGCGTCGAACAGCCCGGTCATTGCCGCCTGTACTTCATCGTCGCGGCGGGTGTCGTCGGGGCTGCGATAGTCGTAGATGTCATAGTCACCTTCGGGGCTGAAGGTGTTGGCGTTGCAGGTGTTGACGTAATAGCAACCCCAGGCAAACGAACTGTAGTCATCAATCACCACTTTGCTACGCGCCACGCTGACACTGCCTTTCCACTGATCGCTGAAACGGTACTCGAACTTGCCGTTGAGGTTCAGCGAATCAATCCCGACCTGCTTGCCCCCCGTCTGGTGCCCCAGCAGTTTTTTCGGCGACGCATCATGGGGCACTTCGGTGCCGCCCAGCAGCTGATAACCGGGTACTGAACGCTGTTGTTTGTTCTGGTATTCGGCATCCAGTTGCAGCAGGGCGTCGGGGCTGATATTCCAGTCAAAGGCCAGGGACACAAAATCGCGCTGGCCGTTGGCGTGTTCCACATAGGAATTGAGGTCTTCATGGGCGACGTTGGCGCGCAAGCCGAATTGCTGCTCGCTGCCAAACCAGCCGCCGACATCGGTGGCGATGTAACCACTGCCACGATCATCGGTAGACACCGTCACCGAGCGCACATCCTGCGGGCGCTTGGTCACGTAGTTGATCACCCCGCTGGGCTCGGAAATGCCGCTCTGCAAACCCGCCAGGCCCTTGAGCACTTCCACCTGCTGCTTGTTTTCCAGGGCGACGTTCTGCTCGCCCGTGATCGTGCGCCCATTGATCTTGTAACTGCTGGCCGCGTTCAACGAAAAGCCACGCACCACGAAATTCTCGTAATAGCCAATGGGCGCGTAACTGTCGCCCACCGAGGCATCGTTGCGCAGCACTTCGCTGAGCAGGCGTGCCTGCTGGTCCTTGATCAAGGCTGCGTTGATCACCGTGATCGAAGCGGGGGTGTCCAACAGCGGCGCTTCGTCAAAGCCACCCACCGACGCGGTTTCATTGCGGTAGCCCGACTCATCCTGGCCCTGGACCTTCACCGTCGGCAGCTCGATCTCTGCGGCCAGGCTGCTGCCGATGCCGCCACTGAGCAACAGGCCGAGGGCGAAACGTGAGGTGACGACGGGGCGGAAACGCAAAACCATGGGGCAAGGCCTTAAAGCGCTGGGCGGGGGGCGCATAAGCTAGGCATAACGGTGGGATTTTACAAGTTATGCGGCAGGGCTCTGCTACACCGCTGATCGAATGTGGGAGCTGGCTTGCCTGCGATAGCGGTGGTTCAGTTGAATATTCAGTGACTGACACGCCGCTTTCGCGGGCAAGCCAGCTCCCACAGGGGATAGCGTTTCAACCAAAGCGCCTCAGGGTCTCGCTGGGCAGCTCCCGGAACAAAGCACGATAGCTGTTGGAAAACCGCCCCAAATGCCAAAACGACCAATTCATCGCCACCTCGGCCACGGT
Organism: Pseudomonas sp. L13; assembly: GCF_009935965.1. Classification (NCBI taxonomy): domain Bacteria; kingdom Pseudomonadati; phylum Pseudomonadota; class Gammaproteobacteria; order Pseudomonadales; family Pseudomonadaceae; genus Pseudomonas; species Pseudomonas sp. L13. Next base: position 12,129 of record NZ_QODJ01000083.1, on the reverse strand, counting down.
GGTATCCGCGCCACTCAATAGCTCACGCCGCGCCCCATTCAACCGACGCAACCTTAACCACTGCGCCGGGCTCATCCCCGTGTAGGTCTTGAAGCCTTGCTGTAATTGCCGCAACGGCACGCCAGCAATCTGCGCGAGTTCCAGCAGGTTGACGGTTTCATCCGGCGCATCCGCCGCCCATTCGCCGATGCGCGCCATCAAGCGGCGTTCTTCGCTGCGCTTTTGCAGTGAACTGCGGTCCAGACACACGCAGGCGTTATCGAGGATAAACAGGCAGTCGTCGAGCAGTTGCTGGGTGAGCGCATCGCGGCCGATGGGGTCGGTGAGGGCGGACAAGCGCGTGAGCGTGCCACTGAGCCAGCGAGTGAACAGCACGTTCTGTTGGCAGGTGAGCGGTGCCATGAATAAGCCTTCGAGGCTGGCTATATCCAGGCCCTGGCGCTGAACGAACTGCGGGCCGAACACCACGGCCACTTCGCGGTAGTTGACCGGGGTGATCCAGGTGTTGCGGCTTTCGCCATTGAGCAGGTACAGCGCGTTGTCACTGGCGTCGAAACAGAACGCCAGGGCGCCGGTGGGGGCGTTGAAATGCTGCTCCACGCGGGTGTTCATGCACTCTTCGTAGACCTGCACCCCTTGCAGGTCGAGGTAGCGCACCCGCCCGGCAAAATGCCCCGGGGACATCTGCTGGTACTGCTGCACCCAGCCGGGTGTCGCACTGCATTGGGCGGCCACATCGCCGGTGGCGAAGGCCTGTACGCGCAAAGCGGTTGCCTGAGTCATGGGTGATCCGTGCGCACTCTATTGGTGCGTTGTGCCGCGTGCAAAGTGGATAGATGCCGTTTCAAGGCTGGCCCAAGATAGACCTCAATGCGCTGGGAGTACAAGCCGGCGTCGCATCCCACCCAAGACGAGGTCCTTATGAACGCCCCCTTCGATCAGCTGTCCGCCTGGCTGAAAGAACACAAGATTACCGAGGTCGAATGCGTGATCAGTGACTTGACTGGCATCGCACGCGGCAAAATTGCGCCCACCAATAAGTTCCTGCATGAGCGAGGCATGCGCCTGCCGGAAAGTGTGTTGCTGCAAACGGTAACCGGGGACTTTGTCGACGACGATATCTACTACGACCTGCTGGACCCAGCCGATATCGACATGATCTGCCGGCCGGCAGCCAACGCCACTTACGTGGTGCCGTGGGCCATCGAACCCACCGCCATCGTGATCCACGACACCTTCGACAAGCAGGGCAACCCCATCGAGCTGTCGCCGCGCAATGTGTTGAAGAAAGTCCTGCAGCTCTACACCGACCAAGGCTGGCAGCCGATTGTCGCGCCGGAAATGGAGTTCTACCTCACCCAGCGCTGCGAAGACCCGGACCTGCCACTCAAAACCCCGATTGGCCGTTCCGGCCGTGCCGAAACCGGCCGCCAGTCGTTCTCTATCGATGCGGCCAACGAGTTCGACCCGCTGTTCGAAGATGTCTATGACTGGTGCGAAGCCCAGGGCCTGGACCTCGATACGTTGATCCACGAAGACGGCCCGGCGCAGATGGAAATCAACTTCCGTCACGGCGACGCCCTGGACCTGGCCGACCAGATCACGGTGTTCAAGCGCACCTTGCGCGAGGCCGCCCTCAAGCACAACGTCGCCGCCACCTTCATGGCCAAGCCGGTGGCCGATGAACCGGGCAGCGCCATGCATTTGCACCAGAGCGTGGTGGAGATTGCCACCGGCAAACCGGTGTTCGTCGATGCCGATGGCGCTATGAGCCCGCTGTTTTTGCATCACATTGGTGGCTTGCAGAAGTACATCCCCATGCTGTTGCCGATGTTTGCGCCCAATGTGAACTCGTTCCGTCGCTTCCTGCCGGACACCTCGGCGCCGGTCAACGTCGAATGGGGCGAAGAGAACCGCACCGTCGGCTTGCGCGTGCCCACTTCCAGCCCGGAGGCGATGCGCGTGGAAAACCGCCTGCCGGGGGCTGATGCCAACCCGTACCTGGCGATTGCCGCGAGCCTGTTGTGTGGTTATCTGGGGATGATCGAGCACATCGAACCCAGTGCTCCGGTGGAAGGCCGCGCCTATGAACGCCGCAACCTGCGCCTGCCGTTCACCCTCGAAGATGCATTGGCGCGCATGGAGGATTGCGACACGGTCAAGCAGTACCTGGGCGAGAAATTCGTGCGCGGCTATGTCGCGGTCAAACGCGCCGAGCACGAGAATTTCAAGCGGGTGATCAGTTCCTGGGAGCGTGAGTTCCTGCTGCTGAGCGTCTAAAAACAAGCATAAAAGGGGTGACGATATGCGTCTTGTGAACAAGCTTCTCCCACTGGCCCTGGCCGCGGTGTTCAGCAGTGCCGGCCAGGCGGCACCGACGGTGAGTGTCTACAACTGGACCGATTACATTGGCGAGACCACCTTGGCGGACTTCCAGGCCAAGACCGGTATCAAGGTGGTCTACGATGTGTTCGACTCCAACGAAACCCTGGAGGGCAAGTTGCTGGCCGGGCGCACCGGCTATGACGTGGTGGTGCCGTCCAACCACTTCCTGGCGCGCCAGGTGAAAGCCGGTGCGTTCCTCAAGCTCGACCGCGCGCAGTTGCCCAATTTCAAGAACCTGGACCCCAAGCTGCTCAAGTTGCTGGAACAGAACGACCCCGGTAATACGCACTCGGTGCCGTACCTGTGGGGCACCAATGGCATTGGCTATAACGTCGATAAGGTCAAGCAAGTGTTGGGTGTCGACCGCATCGATTCGTGGGCCGTGCTGTTCGAGCCAGAAAATATCAAGAAGCTGCATGAGTGCGGCGTGGCCTTCCTCGATTCGGCGGATGAGCTGTTCCCGGCGATCCTCAACTACATGGGCAAGGACCCACGCAGTGAGAATGCTGAGGACTACAAGCAGGCCGAAGCCAAGCTGCTGACGCTGCGGCCGTACATCACCTATTTCCACTCATCCAAGTACATCTCGGACCTGGCCAACGGCAATATCTGCGTGGCTTTCGGTTACTCCGGCGATGTGTTCCAGGCCGCCAACCGCGCCAAGGAGGCCAAGAACGGGGTGAACATTGCGTATTCGATCCCCAAGGAAGGCGCCAACCTGTGGTTCGACCTGCTGGCGATTCCGGCCGACGCGAGCAACCCTAAAGAAGCTCATGCGTTCATCAACTACCTGCTGGAGCCTGAGGTGATTGCCAAGGTCAGCGCCTCGGTAGGTTATGCCAACGCCAACCCGGCCGCCAAACCGTTCATGGCCCCGGAACTGGTGAACAACCCTGAGGTGTACCCGCCCCAGGAGGTACTCGACAAACTCTATATTTCCACCACGCCCACGCCGGCGACCATGCGCGTGATGACCCGCGCTTGGAGCAAAGTGAAGTCCAACCGATGATGCAGTTCAATGAACATGCCCAGTCCTATTACCGCGCTTCGGCGAATGCCATGGCGCAGCGGCCCGTACTTGAGGCAGACCTGAGCGCCGATGTGTGCGTGATCGGCGGTGGTTTCACCGGGGTCAACACTGCCATCGAACTGGCCCAGCGCGGGCTTTCGGTGATCCTGCTGGAGGCGCGCCGCATTGGCTGGGGCGCCAGCGGGCGCAACGGCGGGCAATTGATCCGCGGCATCGGCCATGATGTCTCCGGGTTTGCCAAATACGTGGGCGAGGAGGGCGTGCGTTATATGGAGCGGGCCGGTATCGACTCGGTGGCCCTGGTGGGCCAGCGCATTGCCGAGCACAGTATCGACTGCGACCTGCGCTGGGGCTATTGCGAACTGGCCAACACCCCGGCGCAGTTCGCCGCGTTCAAGGGCGAACAGGCGCACCTGGCGGCCATGGGGTATGCCCATGAGACGCGCCTGGTCGACCCGCACGACATGGCGCAGGTGGTGGGCTCGACGGTGTATGCCGGCGGCCTGGTCGACATGGGTTCCGGGCATCTGCACCCGCTCAACCTGGTGCTGGGTGAAGCGCAGGTGGCCGAGGCCCTTGGCGTGCGTATCTTTGAGCACAGCCCGGTGCTGGAGTTGATCCATGGCGATACGGTGCAGGTGCGCTGCGCGGGCGGCAGCGTGCGCGCGGCCCACTTGGTGCTGGCCTGCAATGCTCACCTTGAAGAACTGGAGCCGCGCTTGAGCGGCAAGGTACTGCCAGCGGGCAGCTACATCATCGCCACCGAGCCACTGCCAGAGCCTGTGGCCCGGCAGTTGATCCCCCAGAACCTGGCGCTGTGCGACCAGAAAATCGGCCTGGATTACTACCGGCTGACCGCCGACCGGCGTTTGTTGTTCGGCGGTGCCTGCCACTACTCGGGGCGCGATCCCCAGGACATTGCTGCGTATATGCGCCCGAAAATGCTCAAGGTGTTCCCGCAGTTGGCCAACACCGCTATCGAGTTCCAGTGGGGCGGCAAGATCGGCATCACCGCCAACCGCTTTCCCCAGGTCGGGCGGCTCAAGCAGTACCCGAATGTGTTCTATGCCCAAGGCTATTCCGGCCACGGCTTGAACGTGACGCACTGGTGCGCAAGGTTGCTGGCCGAAGGGATACATGCGGGTGCAAGCCAGGGCCTGGATATCTTCAGCCAGGTGCCGCACATGACCTTTCCGGGTGGCAAGGCGTTGCGCTCGCCACTGCTGGCGTTGGGGATGTTGTGGTATCGGTTGCGCGAAGTGCTCTGAGATCCAATGTGTGCGGGCTTGCTCGCGAAGGGGGTGTGTCAGTCACGGAATCTTCAACTGAACCACCGCTATCGCAGGCAAGCCAGCTCCCACATTGGCCATGCATTGCCCACGGAATCAGCGCCCGGCACCAATCCCCTGTAGGAGCGAGCTTGCTCGCGAAAAACGTCAACGATAACGTGCGCATCCAGAATAAACGCGGCGCCTGTGAGTTCTTCGCGAGCAAGCTCGCTCCTACAAAAAGCCATTAGCGCTTGCTCGAAGGCGGTTGTTAGCTGAACCACCGCTATCGCAGGCAAGCCAGCTCCCACACAGGTTCTGCGTTGCCCACAAAATCATCACCTGGCATAGGTCCCCTGTGGGAGCAGGGCGTCAGTCAGATAGCCTCAGGTTCGGTCAGCACCTTGCGAAACGTTTCCACCAGCGGCCTCAAGTTGACGCGATGCCAGGCCGCCCACAGCGGTGTGGTGTAGGCCAGCCACGGCAGCTCGCGCAGCATCACGCCGGGCGGTGCGTTGCGGCTCAGGCCTTTTTGCACCATCGCCACCCCCAGCCCGGACGCCACCAGGCCCAATGCGGTAAAGGGCTCGCTGGCCTCCATGGGGATCTGCGGGGTGAAACCGGCGCGGATGCAGGCGGCGACGAAATCGTCAGCCGGGTTGGCGCCAGGTTTGCGCTGCACGCCGATCCATTGTTGGTCGGCCAGGTGTTCGGGCAACAGTTCGCGTTGTCGAGCCAGCGGATGCTGTTCGGGCAGGGCCAGCAGCATCGGGTCGTCGAGGACTTGCCAGGCGGTCAGGTCCGGGTCGTCGGCGACGGGTGGTTCGCCCACCAGTGCGATGTCCAGGCTGCGTTGGCGCAAACCTTCCAGTTGTTCCAAAGAGGGCAGGTTATACAGCTTGATATGCACGGCGGGCCGGTCGTCGCGCAGTATGCGCAAGGCGTTGGGCAAGACACCGGCGTGCATGGCGTTCTCGATATAACCGATGCACAAACCGCCTTCTTCACCACGGCCCAGGCGCTTGCCCAGTGACTCCAGGCGGTTGGCGTGGGTCAGCAATGCCTTGGTCTCGGCCAGGAAGGTCTGGCCGTCGCGGGTCAGGCGGATGCGCTGCTGGCTGCGTTCGAACAGGGTCAGGCCCAGGCGTTCCTCAAGCTGGGCGATCTGCCGGCTCAGGGGCGATTGAGAAATGTGCAAGCGCTCGGCGGCGCGGCCAACGTGTTCTTCTTCAGCCACCACTTCGAAGTAGCGCAACTGGCGTAGATCAATCATGTAAGACCTGCAAGGACTCAAGTTGGTCGCAGTATGTCTTGGACGGTCTGATCAGCGCAATCTAGCATCTGCTCAACGGTCACCGCGACCCCGCACCGATTGAGGAACCATCATGAGCTTGAAAGACACACTGCCCGGCGCACTGGGCTTTGGCACCGCCCCCTTGGGCAATATGTTTCGCGCGATCCCCGAAGAAGAAGCCCAGGCCACCGTCGAGGCCGCCTGGAGCCAGGGCGTGCGTTACTTCGATACCGCGCCGTTCTACGGCTCGGGCCTGTCGGAAATGCGCTTGGGCCAGGCCCTGTCCAACTATAACCGCGATGACTACGTGCTCAGCACCAAGGTCGGTCGGGTGATTCTCGATGAAGTCGAAGAAACTGCCCGTGACCTTGGCGAAAAAAGCGGCGTATTCGAACACGGCCGCCCGAACAAAATACTCAATGACTACGGCGCCGACGCCACCCTGCGCTCCATTGAAGACAGCCTGTCACGCCTGCAAACCGATCACCTGGACATCGTGTGGGTTCACGACATTGCCCAGGATTTTTACGGCGACCAATGGCTGGAATATTTCAACCAGGCCCGCACTGGCGCCTTCAAAGTACTCACCCGTTTGCGCGAGCAAGGTGTGATCAAGGCCTGGGGCCTTGGCGTCAACCGCGTCGAACCCTGCGAGTTGACCCTGGACCTGGCCGAAGCCCAGCCCGACGGCTTTCTGCTGGCGGGGCGCTATACGCTGCTGGACCACGACCGCGCCTTGCAGCGCCTGATGGACGCCGCCCACGCCCAGCAGGTCGAAATCGTCGTCGGTGGCCCGTACAGCTCCGGCATCCTCGCTGGCGGTGCGCATTTTGAATACCAGCAAGCCAGCCCGGCGATCATTGCCAAGGTCGAGCAGATCAAGGCGATTGCCCAGGCGTTTGGCGTCAGTATCAAGGCCGCTGCGCTACAGTTCTCACTGGCGCATCCGGCGGTGGCGGCGGTGATTCCCGGTGCCAGTCGTCCGGGGCGGATTGCCGAAGACGTCGCGGCGTTGTCTGAACAGATTCCAGCAGCCTTCTGGCAAGCGTTGCGCGAGGCCCGCTTGATCTCGGACCGTGCGCCTTTGCCTCTCTCACGTTAAGGAGCTTGAGCATGAAGATAGATGTAAGCGGCAAAGTGGCGATTGTCAGCGGCAGCACCGCCGGTATCGGCCTGGGCATCAGCCAGGCCCTGGCGCAATCCGGTGCCACGGTGGTGGTGATCGGGCGTGATGCAGGCAAGGTGGACGACGCCTTGGCCAGCATTCGCCAGGCGGTTCCGGCTGCTCAACTGCGTGGTGTGGTGGCCGACCTGGGCACCGTTGAAGGCGCACAGAAACTCTTCGCCGCCGAACCCCGCGCCGACATTCTGGTCAACAACCTGGGCATCTTCGACGCGGTGGATTTCTTTGACGCGCCGGACAGTGAGTGGGCGCGCTTCTATGAGGTCAATGTGATCTCCGGCGTGCGCCTGGCGCGCCATTATGTGCCGGGCATGGTCGAGCAGGGTTGGGGCCGGGTGATCTTCGTGTCGTCGGAGTCTGGCGTGGCGACGCCGGCCGACATGATCAACTACGGGGTGACCAAAAGCGCCAACCTGGCGGTGTCCCACGGCCTGGCCAAGCGCCTGGCGGGTACCGGGGTGACGGTGAATGCTATCTTGCCGGGGCCGACCTTTACCGATGGCCTGGAACACATGCTCAAGGACGCCACGGCTGAATCCGGGCGCAGTGCCCGAGACGAAGCGGATGTGTTTGTGCGCCATGCGCGGCCCACCTCGATCATCCAGCGCGCGGCCAATGTGGATGAAGTGGCGAACCTGGTGGCGTACATTGCTTCACCGCTGTCTTCGGCGACAACCGGTGCCGCGCTGCGGGTCGACGGTGGCGTTGTCGACAGCATGGCAATCTGATTTTTCCTGACTGGAGTATTGATCGTGGCAACAGCGTCTTCTGTGATTGAAATTGCGGTGTCGGCCGACCAGGTCTGGCAACTGATTGGCGGCTTCAACAGCCTGCCCGACTGGCTGCCTTTTATTGCCAAGAGCGAGCCGAGCGAGGGTGGCCGTGTGCGTCACCTGACCGCCGCTGACGGCGGCACGATTGTCGAGCGCTTGCAGACTTTCGACAACGTGGCGCGTACCTACAGCTACACCATTGAAGCGTCGCCGTTTCCGGTGAGTGCCTACCTGTCGACCTTGCTGGTTGAAGCGTTGACGGACACCTCGGCGAAAGTGACCTGGTCCGGGGTGTTCACGCCGGCAGCGGGTACCACCGAGGCGCAGGTAGAGGAGTTGTTTACCGGTGTCTACGAAGGCGGGCTTGAGGCGCTGCGCAGTAACTTCTAAAGAGTGTGGTGAGGGAGCAAGCTCCCTCGCCACAGGTGGGTTTAGCCTATATGGAGCAAGGCTGCCGCGACAGCCTCTGCCGGCGTCATCTGCGCCGTATCCAGCCTGAACGGTGGGGTTTCCCAGCGTTCGTACTCATGCACCTGCACCGATTCCCAGGTCGGCGGCACCAGCCCGGGAATATCGCTCACACGCCCTTCGACTCGACGCCGATGCGCCTGCTGATCGGAACACACCACCTCGATATTGATCAGCGCCACGCCGGCGGCTATCGCCACCGCTTGCCAGGCATCACGGCTGTCCTGGACTGGGTTCACACAATCGGCGATCACCCGCTGCCCCAGGCGCAGGTTACTCAGCGCCAGCGCATTGGCCACACCGTAGCCACTGGCCCCCACATCGCCCGCCAACACCCCGGCCTCGCGCAGCGCCTGCTCGATCACATCGATACGCAGGTACACCGCGCCCACCTGTCGCGCCAGCTCCCTGGCAATCGTGGTCTTGCCACTGCCCGGCAAACCGCTGAATACAATAAGCATGACCCATCAACCCCCTGTAGGAGCGAGCTTGCTCGCGAAAAACGCCAACAATAACGCGTACTGCCTGAATAAACGCGGCGTCTGTGAGTTTTTCGCGAGCAAGCTCGCTCCTACAGTGGTATTAGAACCGCTTGGCTCATTTCACTCACAGGAGCGCCCATGACCCTGCCGTTCGTGAAGATGCACGCCCACGGCGACGACTTCATCATCATCGACCGCCGTGGCGAGGATAACCCCATTACCGCGCAGGTTGCCCGCTACCTGGGTAACCGCCGCACCGGCATTGGTTTCAATCAACTGGCGGTGGTGCTCGACTGTGAGGAGGCCGCCGTGCGCGTTCAGTTCTGGAACCCGGACGGGACACGCCTGCAGACCTGCGGCAGCGCGACGCGTGGCGTGGCTGATCGCCTGATGCATGAGGCTGGCACTGACACCGTCGTGCTGCGCAGCGACCGTGGCTTGCTGAGATGCACACGTGCTGATGGGCAGCGGGTGTCGGTGGATATGGGCGCACCCTCGTTAGACTGGGCGTCGGTGCCCCTGGCCAGGGCCATGGACACCCGCGTGCTGCCTGTCGACGGCCAGCCGGCAGCGTGCAGCATGGGCAACCCGCACTGCACGTTTTTTGTGGAGGATGTAACGGCGCTCGATATTGAGGCCATGGGCCCGGGCCTGGAAGTTCACCCGCTGTTTCCGGCCAGGACCAATGTGCATTTCGTGCAAGTGCTGGACCGTGCCCATATCCGCCTGCGTATCTGGGAGCGTGGCGGCGGCGTGCCGCTGGGGTCCGGTTCATGCTGTTGCGCGGCGGTCGTCAACGGCATCCGGCGAGGGCTGCTCGATGAGCGTGTGGAGGTCCAGTGCGACGGTGGCGAGGTCACGGTGCAATGGGACGGGCAGGGCGGGGTGATATTGACCGGCCGTGTCGAGCCGATCATGCAGGGCACCGCGTACCTGTACTAGAACTTCACGGTAAACGTGGTGCCGGCGCTGGCACAGGAACTCACTGCCACATCGCCGCCATGCACCCTGGCCAGTTCGCGCACGATATACAGGCCCAGGCCCACGCTGCGCACGTCGCTGCCCTGGTCGGTGCCGCGGGTCATGGGTTCGAACAACCCGGCCAGCAAGGCTTGGGGTATCGCCGGACCGTGGTTGTGCACTGCGACCTCGCAGGTGTTATCGCCCAGGTGCGAGGTAATGGTGATCGGCTGCAGCAAGTCGCCATAGGCCACGCTGTTGGCCACCAGGTTACCGATCATCTGTTGCACGCGGTCGGCGTCCAGGCAGGCATCGCCCTGGCCCTCGGCGTGATGCACCAGCGTGGCCTTGGGGAAGGCCACCCGCAGTTCGTCGACGCTGCGATGAATAACGCTGTGCAGGTCCAGCGGTTGCGGCTTGATGGTAATGCCCTGGCCGACCCGGGCCTGGGTGAAGTCCAGCAGGTCGGCGATCATGCGGTGGGCGCGTTCGGACGACTGGCCGATGTGCCCCAACAGCTGGCGCTCCTTGGCCGTGCGCTCGCCGCGCTGGAGAAAGTCGGAGGCCATGCGGATCGCGGTGAGTGGGTTTTTCAGGTCATGGCTGACAATCGCCACCATCTGTTCGGCAAACAACGCCCGACGCTGGGCAATGGCATAGGCCTCGCTCAGTTCGGCCTGGGCCTGTTGCAGGGCCAGCTCCGTGGCGGTTTTTTCCTGCAGCAGGGCTTCGGCCTGCTTACGTGCATTGAGCAGCTCGCGCTCGTACTTGTCACGGTCGGTGGTGCCGAACAGCGCCAGGTCATACACCACGCCGTCGGGCTGTTGGCGCTGGTTGGCATTGAGCAATACCGTGACTTTGTGCCCGTTGCAATGGCGGATGTCGAGCTTCACCTCGGTGACGCTGCCGTGCATGCGCAGCATCGGCGCCAGGTGGGTCTGGTAGAAAATTCGCCCACCCATGGCCAACAGGTCCTGGAAGCGCCGGCCCAACAGTTGGGCAGCGGTGAAGCCCAGCCAATCGCACAAGCGCGGGTTGACGTGCAGGATCGTGCCGTCTTCCTGGGTCACCGCCAGGGCGCAGGCCGCACTGTCAAACAGTGAATCAGCGGGCATCGGCAGCCGCCCAAGGGGCGAGGAAGCGGTCCATCGCTGCTGCGCACGCCTGGGGGGCGCTCATGTGTGGGCAATGGCCGACATTCTCGACCAGGCAATAAGTGCTGTTAGGTAATACGGCGTGCAGGTATTCACCCACGGCCACGGGGGCGATCAGGTCGTCGGACGATTGCAGGATCAGCACCGGGGTGGTCAGGCCGAACACATCCTGGCGGTTATCCGACAGGAAGGTCACGCGGGCGAACTGCTTGGCGATGTCCGGCTCGGTGCGGCAGAAACTCTCGGTGAGCGCCTCGCTCAGGTGCGGCTGCGTCGGGGCGCCCATGATCACCGGGGCCATGGCGCTGGACCAGCCCAGGTAGTTGCTGTCGAGGGTGTCGAGCAGGTCGTCGATATCGTCGCGCTTGAAACCGCCGACATACTCCTCGGTGTCGATATAGCGCGGCGATGGGCCAATCATCACATGCGCGGCAATGCGGCCAGGGATGAAACGGTCGGCGAGGGTGCCGATCATCGCGCTCACCGAGTGGCCCACCAGAATCACAGGGCCTTGGGCGTAGGCGTCGATAATCTCATTCAGGTCATGGGCATAGCCATCCAGGTGGCTGTATTTGGCTTTGTCGAACGCACTCAAGTCCGACAGGCCGGCGCCGACCAGGTCATATAGCACCACGCGAAAGCGCTCGAGAAAGTGCGGCGCCAGGGCATTCCACATGGCCTGGTTGCAACCAAAGCCGTGGGAAAACACCAGGGTCGAGGGACCGTTGCCCATCACATGTACATTGTTGCGGTGATTTAGGTCCATGGGCGTCCCGTTGATGGCTTATTGCTATGCAGCTTGGCGGCAGTTTAGATAGTCGCAGGCCCTGGGTCACGTGTTTGCGTACAAATAAGGTTTCTTACCAGTGGCGGTAGGTCCGATAGTGTTGGTTCGGACGCAGGCGGGCTCCAGCGGTGGAGACGGTGTTTGCGGCAATTGGTAAACGATTATGCGCCTGCCTTGCGTTCCAGACCAAGCCGGTGAAGCACACATCAGTCACCGGCATGGGCATTGCCTAATTAAGGGCAGCACGCGGTGCAGCGCATTACGCTTTTACCCAGCCGCCATTGCCGTCGGATTGAATTTCGTGATCAATGGGTTCCTGATTGCCGCCGGCCTGTACCCAGCCGC
>NZ_QODJ01000082.1:0-19837 GCF_009935965.1 Pseudomonas sp. L13 | reverse complement strand
CCATCCATGGCGCGGGGCGGCTAAACCGGCATCCCTGCCGGTTTACCCCCCAAATCCCTGTCGAATTCCGGCCAGCGGGGTTTAACGGGGCGCCTGAGATCAAGATCACAAGCAGATCAAGATCAAGAGCGGCTCGCTTCGCATCGTGGTTACCGTCTGCTGCTATAGCCCAGAAAGTTGTGTAGAAACCTATGCTGCGATAGCGGTCGTGCAGTAACAGATGCAGTGACTTTCACACCGCTATCGCAGGCAAGCCAGCTCCCACATTGGATCTTCTTTGCTTCGAAAGTTGTGTTCCCCTGACCTTAGCCTGTGTCAGGCCATGGCCTGCGGCTGGATGCGCAGTTCGCCGTCAATATCCTTGACCAACCCACTGGCGACAAACAGCGGCGCCAGGCGTTTGTGCAGCTGTGGCTCGACAAACTCCTTCACCGTATCCAGCGCCAACACACCACTGAGCGGCAGCTCGGCCTTGGTGTACGACAACCAGGCCTTTTTCAATGCCATCAACACATCACTACCCGCCGTCGAAGCGAAGCGGCGGTGCACGGGCTTACCCTCGAAGGTGAAGGTGTGCTGGAACTCGTAGCCGCTTTCATCGCCGCCGTTGGCCGTGCAGCGCACGCAGGTGCAAGGGCCGTCGCCGAAGGCGCTGCGCAGGTAGGCGTTGAAGTCCACCACGGGCTTGAGTGACAGGCGCTTATCAACCTCGAACAGGTCCCCGGTCATTTTTTCGTCAGTGTTCAACGTCCATTTCCTCGCAGTCGGTTGCTGTGTTTCAAAGCGCGGCACAATACCAGCCGAGCGTGGGTTTGGGGATTATTTGCGTCAAGGGAGGGTCAGCGGAAGAATTCACCGGGGGTGGAATCGAACTGCTGACGAAAAGCATTGATAAACGCTGAGGTCGATTCATAGCCACAGCCCAATGCCACATCCGTCACCCGCTCGCCTTGTTCCAGGGCGGGCAGGGCGTTTAACAGGCGCAGGCGCTGGCGCCACGCGCGAAACGTCAGCCCGGTGTCACTCAGGAACACCCGACTGAGAGTCTTTTCGCTGATCCCCAGTTTGCGGCTCCACTCGCCCAAGGTGGTCTGCTGCTCGGGGTGCAGGTTCAGGCTGCGGTAGATCTGCCGCAGCCGTGGGTCGTGAGGCAGCGGCAACATCAAATCCACCTGGGGTGCGGCTGCGAGTTGGTCGAGCAGTACCTGAGCCAGGCGTCCGTCCGGTCCGTCCTCGGTATATTCGACCGGCAATTGGCTGAAGTTGCGGATCAACTCGCGCAACAAACTGCTCACCTCCAGCACTTGGCAACGCTCGGCGGCCCAGGCGGTGACGCTGCAGTCGAGGTACAAGCTGCGCATCTCGGTATGGGGCGAACTGAACACTCGATGGGGCATGCCGGCCGGAATCCACACCGCGCGCTGGGGCGGCGCGACGAAACGGCCGACGCTGGTCTGGATCTCCAATACCCCAGAAATCGCGTAGGACAACTGCACCCACGGATGACTGTGCCGTCGCGTCAGCGCCCGATTGGGCAAGGATTCAGTGCGCCCGTACACCGGCCTAGGCAAGCTGGAAAGCCCAGGGACACTGCGGCGAACGGCTTTTTCATGTCCTTTAGGCGGCATTTACTGGCTCATTGGCGTTAGTCGGTAACAGGTGGTTACGTTAGAGTCGTCGCGACGCTCTTGGCAACCCCTGGAAGAATTGCTTATGACCCGGCCCCGGTTTCTGCCCGACAACTTCACCCTTACCCTGATCGCCACGGTGATCCTCGCCTCACTGCTGCCCGCCAGCGGCCAGACCGCCGTGGCGTTCGGCTGGGTCACCAACCTGGCCATCGCGCTGCTGTTTTTCCTGCACGGCGCCAAGCTGTCGCGCAAGGCTATCGTCGCCGGTGCCGGCCACTGGCGCCTGCATTTGCTGGTGTTCAGCCTGACCTTCGTACTGTTTCCGTTGCTGGGCCTGGCGCTCAAGCCAGTGCTGTCGCCGTTGATCGGCAACGAGCTGTACATGGGCATGCTCTACCTCTGCGCCTTGCCGGCCACTGTGCAATCGGCGATTGCCTTTACCTCCCTGGCCCGCGGCAATATCCCTGCGGCCATCTGCAGCGCCGCTGCGTCCAGCCTGTTCGGTATCTTCCTGACGCCGCTGCTGGTAGCGCTGCTGCTCAACGTGCACGGAGATGGCGGCTCCACAGTGGATGCGATTGTCAAAATCAGCGTGCAGTTGCTGCTGCCGTTCATCGCCGGGCAAGTCGCCAGCCGCTGGATAGGTGGCTGGGTCGGACGTAACAAAGCCTGGCTCAAATTCGTCGATCAAGGTTCGATTCTGCTGGTGGTCTATGGGGCCTTCAGCGAGGCGGTCAACGAAGGGATCTGGCACCAGATCCCGCTGTGGCAACTGGGCGGCCTGGTGGTGGCGTGCTGCGTGCTGCTGGCCCTGGTGCTGGTGGCATCCACGCTGCTGGGCAAGGCGTTTGGCTTTAACCAGGAGGACCGCATCACCATCTTGTTCTGTGGTTCGAAGAAAAGCCTGGCGACCGGTGTGCCGATGGCACAGGTGCTCTTTGCCGGGGCGAGCATGGGCGTGTTGATCCTGCCGTTGATGCTGTTTCATCAGATCCAGTTGATGGTCTGCGCGGCATTGGCCCAACGCTATGCCCAGCGGCCAGAGAGCATTCCTGAGTTGATGGGGCAGGTGGATCCGTGACGCACCTCTCATTGGCGGGTAAATAAGCTCAAGTTAACCGGCGCGCCGACGACTGACTTCTTAACTAACCCAAGAAGGAGTGTCGGCATGAACGTTCATCGTGTAGCGGTAATGACTGGCCTCCTGGGCCTGTGGGCAAGTACCTGCGGCGCCGCACAAACCGTGGGGCAGGGCACCATCAGGTTCAGCGGCGCCATTGTCGAGTCAGGGTGTGCGACAAATGCGCGCAGCGGTTCGGTGATGGAACTGCGCGGCTGTGCCCAATCCAGTCGTGGTAGCCGAATCGAGGTGCGCAGTGTCGCGCCGGTGGTCAGTGTCGATGCACCCCATGTACGGCTGGTGGCGGACAGCGGCGAGGGGCGCTATTACGATCAGCGTTACGTGTTGGTAGACCGCTCCGGCAAGCTCATCCAGTCAGGCAACTACATCATTACCATGACTTCGCCGTAGGTCGTCGGGCGACGATCCGCAGCAACAGCGGTGCGAGAAACCTATAGAATGCTCGGCGGCGGCGCTTGTCCTGGGTGGCCGCTTGATCATCGTCAGAGTACCGCGCCCGTCAATGAGCCTTTCAGCCGCAACCCCCCAAGCCAACTGGCAACCGGTCATCGCCCTCGCGCTGGCCGCGTTTGTGTTCAATACCACTGAATTCGTCCCCGTCGGGTTGCTCAGCGCCATCGGAGCCAGCTTTGACATGCCCGTGGCCAGCGTCGGCCTGATGCTCACTATTTACGCGTGGATCGTGTCGCTGACCTCGCTGCCGGTGATGCTGCTGACCCGCAACGTCGAACGGCGCAAATTGCTGATCGTGCTGTTCGGCCTGTTTATCGCCAGCCATATTCTCTCCAGCGTCGCCACGAGTTTCGGCTTGCTGATGGTCAGTCGCGTCGGCATTGCCCTGGCCCATGCGTTGTTCTGGTCGATCACGGCTTCACTGGCTGTGCGCCTGGCGCCAGAGGGCAAGCAGGTGCAGGCCCTTGGCTTGTTGGCCACCGGCACGTCCCTGGCGATGGTGCTGGGCATTCCCTTGGGCCGCCTGTTGGGCGAGGCCATGGGTTGGCGTACCACCTTCCTGGTGATCGCCGCGTTCGCCGCCGCGCTGGTGTTCTGGCTGGCGCGCACCTTGCCGCTGCTGCCCAGCCAGAACTCCGGCTCCCTGCGCAGCCTGCCGCTGCTGTTCAAGCGTCCGGCGCTGGTGGCGCTCTACGTGCTGACCGCAATGACCGTCACCGCGCAATTCACCGCCTACAGTTACATCGAACCCTTCGTCGAAGGCGTCGCCGGCCTGGGCGGCAGTGCCGTGACCCTGATCCTGCTGGTGTTCGGTGGTGCTGGCATCATCGGCTCGTTGTTGTTCAGCCTGGTGCATCGTTTCAACCCCCACCTGTTCGTGATCGGCGCGGTGTCTATCCTCGCCGCGTGCCTGGCGCTGATGCTGCCGTTGAGCGGTGCCGAGTCTTACCTGGTGGGGCTGAGCATTTTCTGGGGCATGGCGATCATGGGCTTTGGCCTGGCCATGCAGTCCAAGGTGCTGGTGTTGGCGCCGGACGCCACCGATGTGGCCATGGCGATGTTTTCCGGGATCTACAACATCGGCATCGGCGGTGGTGCATTGATGGGCAGTTGGGTCGGCAGCCACTTCGGCTTCGCCTGGATCGGCGCGGCGGGCGGTTTGCTGGCGGCGTTGGCGTTGGTGGGGTATTGCCTGGCGATTCGGCGGTTTGGGCAGGGTGGTGCGCCCCTGGCTACCTGACGCCCCGCGATCAAACTGTAGGAGCGAGCTTGCTCGTGAAAAATTCATAGGCGCCGCGCTGATTCAGGAAGCACGCGTTATCGTTGACGTTTTTCGCGAGCAAGCTCGCTCCTACAGCGGCTGCCTCTCCCGCAGTTCAGAACGATTCGATCTTACGCCACCGGAATCAACGGATCCGCCGCCGCCAGCGCTACTGCCCGATCCGCCGCCGGTGGATAGATCCACACGCTATTGATCTGCTGTTTGAGTTCCTTGGCTTCCTGGCCTACCAGTTTAAGCTGACGATCCCAGCCTTCGGTGTACACCGCGCCCCAGGCGCCGAGGTCGAGGCAGGTCACGTATTTGGGTTGGCTGTACGCCATAGGGGCCACGCCGATCAGATCGGCGGCGACGTTGTTGCCGGCATAGCGGCCCAGGGCGATGGCGTGCTGGCAGGACATGGCAGCGAAGTTGCCCAGCTCGTCTGTGGCGGCGTAGGCCACGTCGCCGGCGGCAAAGATGGCGGCCTGGCCCTTGACCTTGAGGTTGGCGTCTACGTGCAGGCGGCCCTGGGGATCGCGGGTGGCACTCACCTGTTCGGTCAGCGGGTTGGCGCGAAAGCCGATGGTCCAGATCACGGTGCTCGATTCAATCCGCTGCCCATCTGCCAGGGTCACGCCACCGGCATCCACCGAGGCCACCGAGGTGTTCAGTACCCATTCAAGCCCCAGTGCCTGGCTGGCTTCGATGATCGAGGGGCGTATGCCATCGCCCATCGACGCGGCAATCTGCGGCCCGCGGTCTACCACGATCACACGGATGTTGGCCGTCTCATCCAGTGCCGCACGCAGGCGTGCCGGCATTTCGGTGGCGGTCTCGATTCCGGTAAAGCCGCCGCCGGCCACCACCACGGTATTGCGGGCCGGGCTGTCGGGCAGATTTTTGAGGGCCTTGATATGGGCCTCAAGGCGCGCGGCGTCTTCGATCTGATCCACATCGAACACATGCTCAATGCCGTCCATGCCGGGGCGATTCAAGCGGCTGCCGGCGGCCACTACCAAGCGGTCGTAGGCGAGGGTGGCCGGGATGCCGGCCGCGTTGCGGTAGGTCACTTGCTTGTTAGTGGCGTCGATGCTGTCGGCGGTGCCTTGCACAAAGGTCACGCCCACAGCGTCGAACAGCGCATCGAGCGGGGCCAGCATGGTATGCACATCGGGCTCGTAGAACCGCGGGCGAATACGCAGTTCCGCTTGGGGGGCGAGCAGGCTGATGCGCACATCGTTGCGGTCGTGTTTATCCAGTTGCCGAGCCGCGCTCAAGGCGCTCCACACGCCACCGAACCCGGCGCCAATAATCAGAATATGTTGTTTCATGGGGTTGCTCCAGAGACCAGGTAAGCCGCAAGGCATTGCCGGATCACTGTAAAAGCAGCAGGGCCTGTCCGAAAGGACAGATAACCCTGGATGACTGCCAGCTCCGCCGGCCTAGCGGGAAAAGCGCTCGCGGTAGTCGCGGGGTGAGATGGCCAGGTGGCGGTGGAAGGTGCAGCGCATGCGTTCTTCGTCGCCAAACCCGCACAGCCCGGCGATCTGCTCGATGCTGCGCTGGGAGTCTTCAAGCATGCGGCGCGCCGCTTCCATGCGAAACAGTTCGATGGCCTTGGCCGGGGTGCGACCGGTTTTCTGCTTGTAGACCCGGGCAAAGTTGCGTGGGCTCATATGGCTCTGAGCGGCCAGGCGTTCGACGGTGAGGTCGCTGTCGCGCAGGTTGTCGCTGATCCAGGCATGCAGCGCGTCAAAGCCGGCGCTGTCGGCGGTTTGCGCTTGCAGTACCTGGCTGAACTGCGCCTGGCCACCGGGGCGCTTGAGGAACACCACCAGTTCGCGTGCCACTTGCAGCGCCACTTCGCGCCCGCAATCGGCCTCTACCAGCGCGAGCGCCAGGTCGATCCCGGCGCTGACGCCCGCTGAGGTCCACACCTGGCCTTGCTGCACGAAGATCGCGTCCACGTCGACCTCGATGCTCGGGAAGCGTTGCTTGAGCAGCTCGCACATTGCCCAATGCGTTGCCGCGCGGCGCCCCTCCAGCAAGCCCGCCAGCGCCAGCAAAAAAGTGCCGCTGCACACCGAGGCGGTACGTCGCGCCTGACCGGAGGCGTTGCGCAGCCAGTCCACCAACGCAGTGTTGTCCAGCATGGCTTGCTCAATGGCGGGCGCGCCGGGTACCACCAGGGTGTCGATGGTGGCTGGGTCCAACTGCGCCAAAGCCACGGTGTCGACGCTCAAGCCTTCGGCGGTTGGCATCAACCCGCCCGCCAGACTGGCGTTGTGCAACACATAACCTTGCAAACCGCGCTCGGCCATGGCCTTGGTCGCGGCCCAGAACACCGTCTGCGCGCCGGTCAGGTCGAGCAGGCCCATGTGCGGGTAGGTCAGGAACACCAGAGTGCGGGGTTGGCCAAGCGGGGAGAGTGCGGTCATGCGCTGGTCAGTTGCTCAATTTGGCTCAAGGTGCAGAAGTTTGCGCCCATGACCACACTCAATTGCTCGGTTTGTTCAAGTTTGCCTGTCATGGTGGCGGTCTCCGGTGAAGGGGCTGGGCCCTGTTTTACCATGTCCCGCCAGTCAGTTTAAGCAGTCGCATAGCGTTTGGTCTTGGTTGAACAGTGTTTTGGCCAAGGCCTTCTGCAAACGTCGGTCAGGATTCACCTTGCTGATCGCCTCTGTTTGTTACTATCGCCATCCCGTCACCCGGAGTCGCCGCTCTATGCAACACCAGTGGGATGAAATGCACCGCACCCGCAAGCCTACGTTCGTCCTGTGTGGCGAGCCCCAGGGGGATGTGCTCAATCTCTATGTTCACGGTTACTCGGCGTTCTTCAACCGCCAGCAACTGGGCAATTTCAAGCAGCAATTGGCGGGTATCGAAGGCTCGACCAACTTGATGCTGTTCTGGCCGGCAGGGCATTTTCTGGAAAACCTGTTTGCACCGTTCAAGGACGTGCTCGCATCATTGCTCGGCGGTGGCGGCCTGGGCGCGGCGACAGTGGGCGTGGGCAAGGCCATTGCCTATTTCCTTGACCATTACAAAAGCGTCGAGGCGCGGGTCGATGAAGTGGCCAAGACCTTGTTGCCAGAACTGGCTGGCTACCTGCACAATCAGGCGCTGCCGGTGCGGCGCATCAACCTGATCGGCCATTCCCTGGGCGCACGCATTCTGGTCAAGAGCCTGCTGGCCAGCCCCGAGATCGCTCGCGAACTGCCGTTGAATAACCTGTTGTTGATGGGCGGGGCGATCTGTACCTCGAGCCCCTGGGACGAGGTGTCGGCGCCGCTGAAGGGGCGGCTGATCAACTGCCACTCCAGCAAGGACTGGGCGCTGGCCATGAAGCCCGATACCGAGCGTTGCATTGGCCGCTATGCGATTGACGTGACGCCCGCGCTCAAGGCCAAGGTCACCAATGTGCACCTGGCCAGCTTCGATCATGCCGCTTATTGGCCGCAGTTGAAGACGGTGGTGCAGTACACCGATTTGCTGCAGGAGCGGCGCGGCATGATCCGTGTGGACTCGCGCAGCAGTGACGTGCGGTTTGCCGAAGCGGACGTGGACCTGTACCCGGCATTGGTGCAAGCGCGGCCGGAGGAGCTGAAGTTTCTTGCCGAACTGATGGCGCAAAAGCGCAGTGCCGCGATTGATGCCAGTGTGCGCGAACCGTTGAAACTGGCCATTGAGTTGCAGCGCATGGGCGGCGACAGCTTCATGAACCTGGCGCGTGGACATGGCGTGGGCTATCGCCAGATTGCCGAAGACGTGGCGCAACGCCTGGGCATCAAGTTCGACCCACCACTTGAGCATGTGGCGCTGGCAGAGATCGAAGGGCAGGTCGCAGAAACACTGATCGAGCAGTACAAGGACAAACTCAGCCGCGCTGATCGCCAGGCGTTCGAGGCCGAGCTCCAGGCCGCTGCACAAAAAGAGCAGGGGTTGTTCAACCGCTTGGATGTGGGCCGTTCGGCTACCGCAGCCTTGAGCGGCACGGCGTTGGCCGGGCTGACCGGGTTTATCCTGCGACGCGGTGCGGCCACGGCCATTCCGGTAGTGGGCCAGGCGCTGGCTGCGGCGATGTTGCTGGTCAGCGGTGTTCGGGCGTTTTCCGGCCCGGCGTATTCGATCACAACCTTGGCGGTGCTGGTGATCGGCGTGATTCGCCAACGCATGGAGCGCGAGGCGCTTAACCAGGAGCTGGACCTGGTGGTGCAAGTGGTGGAAGCGTTTGACCTGCCGCGGGACACGGTGATGCGCACGGTCGCGTCCGACTGATAAGCTGCTGCCCAAGTCTTGTGTATTTGCCTGGAATACCGCGTGAAATTCAGCCTGCCGAAAATCGCCACCGCCCCGTTCTGCCCGCCGGAAGTGGCCGGCTCTGTCGCTGTTGACCCCAAGGCTTCGTTTTTTAAACGGGTGCTGATGTTTGCTGGCCCCGGCCTGCTGATCTCCATCGGCTACATGGACCCCGGCAACTGGGCAACGGCCATTGAAGCCGGTTCACGCTACGGCTATAGCCTGTTGTTTGTTGTGCTGCTGGCTAGCCTGGCGGGGATGGCGGTGCAGTGCCTGTGTTCGCGGCTGGGCATCGCCACGGGCAAGGACCTGGCGCAACTGTGCCGTGAGCGCTACAGCCAGCGCTCTGCTCGTACCCAGTGGGTATTGGCAGAAATCTCCATCATCGCCACCGACCTTGCCGAAGTGCTCGGCTGCGCCCTGGCGTTTCACCTGTTGCTGGGGGTGTCGCTGACCACCGGCATTGTCATCACTGCCTTCGACACGCTGTTGATCCTGGCCCTGCAAAATCGTGGTTTTCGCCGTCTGGAAGCGATCATGCTAGCGCTGGTCGCCACCATCGGCGTGTGCTTTTTCATCGAATTGGTGCTGATCAAACCCTACTGGCCAGACGTGCTCAGCGGTTTCACCCCGTCACTGTCGGCCATCAGCGATGCGGCGCCGTTGTACCTGGCCATCGGCATCCTCGGCGCCACGGTCATGCCCCATAACCTCTACCTGCACACCTCTATCGTGCAGACCCGCCTGATCGGCAAAGACCTGGCGAGCAAACAGGACGCGGTCAAGCTGGCGCGTATCGACACTATCGGCTCCCTGGCCTTGGCGCTATTGGTCAACGCCGCGATTCTTGTGCTGGCGGCAGCGGCCTTCTACAAGACCGGCCATACCGATGTGGTGGAAATCCAGGACGCTTATCACCTGCTCGACCCCTTGGTCGGCGGTGCTTTCGCCAGCATCCTGTTCGGTATCGCCTTGCTGGCTTCGGGCCAGAGCTCGACCTTTACCGGCACCATTGCCGGGCAAGTGATCATGGAGGGCTACCTGAACCTGCGCATACCCTGCTGGCAGCGCCGCCTGATCACCCGTGGGCTGGCGCTGATCCCGGCGTTTCTTGGCGTATGGCTGATGGGCGACGATGCCATCGGCAAGCTGCTGATTCTCAGCCAGGTGGTACTGAGCCTGCAGTTGCCCTTTGCGTTGTACCCGTTGATCCGCATGACCGGCGACAAGCAGTTGATGGGGCCGTTCGTCAACCGGCTGCCCACGCGGCTGCTGGCATGGTTTCTGTTTACGGTGATCAGTGGGGCGAATGCGTGGTTGATTGGGCAGTGGTTGTTCTGACATTGGGGTGCATTGCCGAGGCAGTGCCTACACCAAGATGGCCAAGGATGTGTATTGGGCAACTTCTGGGTCAGCAGTCAATAGCTTCATCGGTTCAGTCATGGCTGTTGCAATGATCAGCCGATCGAAGGGATCCTTGTGATGATGTTCAAGATCCCTGACGGCAATGGCGTGCTCCAGGCTGATGGGTAATTCGACGAAGCCACTTTCCAGGCAGTATTCACGAATTTTATCCAGGTCCACAGCGAGCTTTCCCAAGCTAACCTTGATTGCCATTTCCCAAAATGTTGCCGCACTGACGTAAATTTCGGCGGCGTTTTCTATCAGCTTGCGGGCTTTGCCGGACAGTTTAGAGTCATCGTTGAGTGCCCATAGCAGGATATGGGTATCCAACAGTAGCCTCATGAATGACTGCCCTCAAAGGCATCCAGGAGATCGCTGGGGAGTGGGGCGTCGAAGTCTTCAGGAATGGTCAACTCGCCCTTCATTGCGCCAATTCGCCGGCCCTTGGACTTACCAAGCGGGACGAGCTGCGCCATTGCGCGACCATGTTTGGCGATAGTGATGATTTTGCCAGCGGCGGCTTCATCGACCAGTTTGGACAGGTTGTTTTTTGCCTCACCGAGGGCAACGGTAATCATGAGGTCTTCTCCATGTTTTGGCCAAATATAGCCAAAACTACGACCGCTATCAAAGATGGCACGACCACTGGTGGCGGCCGCTCGTTCAGCGCGGGATGGTGTGTGGTACGTAGTGACCATGACGTCTCTCCAAATAAATTTGGCTAAAGTCTGCCCCAGCGCACCGTCCCCAGAAATACTGGCCCCCAAAATCAGAACGGACCTACTTTTCCTACTAGGAATATTCCTTCACTGGCGCCGTTCAGCAGCGCCAACATCCGTCACCGATCCCAATACGGCACCGCACCAAAACACTCCACGAAATAGTCGATCACCGTGCGCACCTTCAACGACAGCCTCCTGCTGCCCGGCCACAGCGCGGCGATCTGTTGGGGCTCCAGGGTTGTTGCAACCTCGTATTCGCCTAGCACCGCCTGCAAGGTCCCGGCGCGCAGGCTTTCGCCAATCAGCCAGGACGGGAACACCACCAGGCCCAAGCCTTGTTCGGCGGCGTGGGTGAGGGTGTCGGCGTGGTTGCCGGTGATGGGGCCGCTGACGCTGTAGGCTGTCCAGTCGCCTTGGCCGCGGCGGAAGAACCAGCGCTGCTGGCCGGTGATGCCTTTGTAGGCCAGGCAGTGGTGGTGGGCCAGTTCGTCGGGGTGGCGCGGCGTGCCGTGCTGGGCCAGGTAGGCGGGGCTGGCGGCGATGCGAAAACGTTGCGGCGCGAAGATGCGCGCCTGCATGCCCGAGTCATTGAGCACGCCAATACGAAACAGCAGGTCGGTGCCATCTTGCAGCGGGTCGACGAAGGTGTCGGTCTGCTGGATATCCAGTTGCAGCTTCGGGTAGCGCCGGCACAGCCCTCCCAGCCAAGGTGAAAGGTGACGCTGGCCAAACGCCATTGGCGCGTTGATGCGCACCAGGCCGCTGGGTTCGCTGTCTTGCTCCTGCAGGGCTTGGTTGGCCGTTTCCAGTTGCTCCAGTAGCAAGCGTGCGTGGCGGCCCAGCAGACGGCCGGCTTCGGTGGGGCTGACGGCGCGCGTATGGCGGTAGAGCAATTGCTGGCCGACGGCCTGTTCCATCAGTTGAATCTGCCGCGAGATGGAGGAGGGCGCCAGGCTTTCGCGGCGGGCCACTTCGGAAAAGCTGCCCTGGTCCAGCACGGCCACAAACAGGCGTAGCGCCTTGAAACTCAGTTCATTCAAGCCCTGCATCATCTCTCCAGGCTGTGCGTTTTGCGCAAAGGTGTTGTCCGCATACTCCCATTTATCGCACAGCACGGCCACCGGATAATACGCGCCATGTTTTTCTTTCTTGATACGCGGGTGATGTATGCAGGCACGTTCTACCGAGGGGCTGGCGCAGGCCAGGCCGAGCAACAACCTTCTACGGCTGCTGCTGTTGCCGTTGGTGATTCTGACGGGCATGGGCCTGTCGGTGGAGGCCGGGTTGCTCGGGCCATTGGGCGCGCAGGTCGGGCATTTATGGGCGACGTTGAGCATCTTCGGCGTAGGCACGGCGATTCTGTTTTTACTGCTGCTGTTCAGCGGCCCGCAAAAGGGCCCGGCATTCACGCAACTGCCGCGCTGGCAGTTGATCGGCGGGTTTCTGGGGCCGATGTACGTGGTGGTGCTAACCCTGGCCACACCGCACATCGGCATCGCGATGACCATGATCGCGATCCTCTCGGGCCAGGTGGGCAAGAGTGTGTTGATCGACCACTTCGGCTGGTTCGGCACGGCGCGCAAACGGGTCAATGGTGAGCGCTGGATCGCGTTGGCGTTGATTGTGGCGGCATTGATTCTGATTGCACGGGGTTAAGGTGATGAACCTGTTTATGTTGTTGGTGGTGGTGATTGCAGCGGGGGCGGTGCTGAGTGTGCAGGCCGCTATCAATGGGCGTCTGGGCCAGACTGTAGGGGTATTGCGCAGCAGTCTGCTGACCTTCGCGGTGGGCGCGCTGACCACGGCGCTGTTGATATTTTTCTTCGAACCGGCCCAGGCCGTCAGCCTGCTGGAGGTGCCCAAGTGGCAATTGACCGGTGCCCTGTTTGGCGTGGTGTACATGATGGTGATGGTCGGCACGGTGCCTGTGGTCGGCACGGCCGTCGCCACGGTGGCGGTGATTGTCGGGCAACTGGGCATGGGCATGTTGATTGACAACTTCGGCTGGCTGGGCAACCCGGCGATCGAGCTGTCGGGCAGCCGTATCCTCGCCATGCTGTTGCTCGCCCTGGCGTTGGTGTTCATGTACCGCAGCAATAGCCGCCGGGCCGACTGACGGCGCTGAACCATGCTTGCTTGCTCAGGGTCACTGCTTAAGGTGTGGCGCTCGCCGCACCGGACGACCATGAAAAAAGGAGTCTGACCATGCCAGATCAAACCTGTGCTTGCCCTCACTGCAAATGTGTATTGGGCGCTGACGCAATCATGAAAGACGGCAAGGGCTATTGCTGCCAGGGCTGTGCCGAGCACCATGCACACGGCGAGCCCTGCGCCGCAGCGACGGGTTGCGAATGCGCCAAGTCCGCTCACGGTTGACAGGATTGACCTGCAGGCCCGGGCACCCGGCGCCTGCAGGGTGAGTAAAAACAGTTCGCTTGCCGGCAACCAGTCTTTACCATGGTGGCTCATCCCTGATTGATGTGTACCCGCCATGGCCCTGGCCGCGCCCCCCGACCTCAGTGATCACGCCGTTCCCGTACAACCGTTGGCGCGTACCTACCCGCGTGGGTTGTACGTAGAGCCGCATAGTCACGATTGGGGCCAGTTGCTCTACGCCATGAGCGGTGTGATGTGGGTCGAGACGCCCCGCGAAGCCCTGGTGGTGCCGCCCCAGCGCGCGGTGTGGTTGCCGCCGGGGGTGGAACACGGGATCCGTGTGGTCTCCGATTTGCAGATGCGCAATATCTACCTGCGCCCGGCGTTGGCGGCGACGCTGGACAGCCAGGTGCAGGTGATCGAAGTGGGCCGCTTGTTGCGGGAGTTGATCGTGACCTTGGTGGAACAGGGCGATCACGGCGATGCGGCCTACTATGAGGCTGTGGTGGGCCTGGCCCTGCTGGAGTTGCAACGCGCATGTCGCTCGTCTATTCGCATTGCCATGCCGGTGGCGGCGGATCGTCGGCTGATCAATGCGTGCCAGGCGGTCATGGCGTCGCCCTCCCTGGACATCCCGTTCGAGCAGCACGCCGAGGCGGCGGGCGCCAGTGTGCGCACACTCGCGCGGTTGTTCCAGCAGCACCTGGGCATGGGGTTTGCCCAGTGGCGCCGTCAGGTGCAGTTGGCTACGGCGGCGGCGGAGTTGATCCAGGGCCAGTCGGTGAGCGGCATAGCGCGCACTCTGGGTTACTCGCCCAGCAGCTTCAGTGACATGTTCCGACGTGAACTGGGCGTGTCGCCGTCCCAGTACGGGGGTTGGCCGAAATCCTGAAGCACTTGGCCGATACCCACGGTAGGCGCGCCCTAGACTGAGCCCATCAATCCACCGGGCGCAGCCTTCATGAGCTATTTGATTTCCTTGGCCATCGGCCTGTTTGTCGGCGTGATCTACGGCGCGCTGGACTTCCGCTCACCGGCGCCGCCCGCTATCGCACTGGTCGGCCTGATGGGCATGCTGCTCGGCGAAAAACTCTGGCCCATGGCGCGGCAGTTGGTCAGTGGTTGGTTGTCCTGATCCCTTTTCCCTTCGACGGATGCCCTCGATGAACGCACTGCAATTTACCGCCACCGGCGACCTTGCCAACCTGAGCCTGGTGGAGGTGCCCGTGCCGGTGCCGTCCGCCGGTGAGGTGCTGGTGCAGATTAAAGCTGCGGGCCTGAACCCCAGCGACGTGAAAAACGTGCTTGGCCGCTTCCCCTACACCACGCTGCCGCGCATCCCAGGGCGTGACTTTGCCGGCGTGGTGGTGGAGGGGCCGCAAGCATTGCTCGGCCAGGCAGTCTGGGGCACCGGCCGCGACCTGGGTTTTTTCGCTGACGGTTCCCATGCCCAATACCTGCGCGTATCCGCCAAGGGCGTGGCGCACAAACCCGCGCATTTGAGCTTTGCCCAGGCGGCCAGCCTCGGCGTGCCCTATACCACCGCCTGGGATGCCTTGGAACGCTGTGGCGTTGGCCAGGGCACGCGCTTGCTGGTGATTGGCGCTAATGGCGCGGTCGGCAGTGCGGCGCTGGCGCTGGCGAAGATACGCGGCGCGCAGGTGCTGGCGGCTGTGCGCAAGGCCGATCAGTTCGAGTTGTTGCAGGCTCAAGGGTTGGACGCGATTGTCTTGGGCAAGCCAGAGGCGTTGGGCGCGCAAGTGCAGGCGGTGTTCAAGGGCGGTGCCGACGTGATCTTTGACACCACCGGTTTCTGGCTGCCTGCCGCGGTGGCAGGGCTGGCACCGTTCGGCCGCATCGCCATCATCGCCGCCCCGGTTGACGGCCACGTGCAGTTACCGGCCCTGGCGCTGTACCGCAAGGGTGGTTCGGTGGTGGGGGTTAACTCGTTGCTCTATAACTGCGAACAATGCGCGGTGATGTTGGAGGCGTTTGGGCGCTTCTTTGATGAAGGCCTGTTGCCGCTGCCTACGGGGTTGCGTGAAGTGGCGTTGGTGGAGGGTGTTCAGTGCTATGCAGAAGTGAACAGCGGCAGCCCGGACAAAATCATCTTCCTGCCTTGATGGGATCAAAATGTGGGCTTGCTGTGGCGAGGGAGCTTGCTCCCGCTCGACAGCGCAGCTGGAGCCGGCTTTTTTGTGGGGCGCTACGCACCCCAGCGCAAGCAAGCTTGCTCGCCACAGCAAGCCCGCTCCCACAGTGTTGAACTTTATTCGGTTTCGGGAACGCCTTTTTTCCACACCGACCAGTTCTGCACAATCGCCTGGACCAACGGATTACCCGTGCGATACAGGTTTTCCAGCGCCGGTACAAAACCACCCTGGTCCGCATACTTGAGCAGGTTGTCTACCTCGCTGTAGCCCGGATAAGGCCGGTCAAAGTCGGAGCCGGCGCGCACCACGGCCAGGCGCTGGATATCCACCAAACCTTCGCGGCTGGCGCGCAGCAGCGCTTCGTAGGTGGAGTTGTCCTCTTGTTGAGTGGTGCAGTATTCGCCTTTGTTGTCGGTGAGCAACTGGGTCCAGACCTCGGCACGTTCGCTCAACCGCGTGCCGGAAAACCAGGTGTTGCCCGCCAGGGTGTCGCAGCGCATGACTTGCGGCGGTTGGTTGGCCGGGGCGGCGGGGTAATGTTTGCGCCAGGCGGCGGACTCTGTGCTTTCTGTCAGTTCCACCTTATGCGACAAGGCAAACGCCTTGGCTTGCAGCTTGGGGTTGAGCTCAAACACTTCGGTCTTGTAGTCCAACGGGGGTTTTTCGTTGGGGCCCTTGGTGTTGATCCCGGTATAGCCCGTCGGCCAGTCCTTGGGGGCATCCCGTGAATCCAGCTCCCACTGCGTGCCGAACTCCACCAGGTAATGAGCCCAGGCGGCGGTGCCGATGGTGCCGTGCTTGGGGTTGATGCCGGCGATCCCCGCGATCAGGAAGTAACTCTGGCGCAGGTCGAACTTGGGCGACAAGGCCAGGGCCAAGGTAGACGCGGCAGCGTTGGTCTGGCCCATGCCGGTCACCAGCAGGCACACGTCCTGGGTGTTGCAGCGAATCACCGGGTATTCGGCGGACAGGCCCGGTACGCGCACTTCTTGTTTAAGTTCCAGGCGGTCGATCCAGGTCTGCGCCTCGGGGGCAAACATGGTGATCAGCATCACCTTGGGCTTGATCGGTGGCGGGTTATCCGCCAGCACCACGTGAGGCAATAGGGCCAGGCCGACGGCCAGCGAGACACGGGTCAATGTGTTCATCTACAGCTCCTTGATCAGAATTGGTAGCCCACGCCGGCGTAGTAACCCCAGCCGTCTGAGCGTGCGCGGAAGTTGCCTTCGCCGAAATTCAACTCGCTGCCGTCCTCCCAGTTGCCGCCGTTGTGAAAGTAACGGCCGACCAGGGTAAAACGCAGGTGGGTAAACGAGTACAGCAACACGTTGGTGGCCACCAGAGAGTTGGCGGTGCGCGCCGGGTTGTCCTTGTGCAGTTCCGAGCCAAAATCGTAGTTGGTAAAACCGATGTAGGTCAGCGAGGCGCCGTTGTCGAACTTGCCGATGGGCACGATGTACTTCATCTGCGCTCGGTAGCCGTCCCAGGAATACTCATTACTGGCGCCGTAGTTTTCCCACTGGTAGCGCCCGTAGAAATTGGCCGACAGGTTGACCCGCGAGTGGGTGTCGATATCGGTGCCCAGGCCGCTGTACAGAGTGTTGGCGCGGTTTTCCTTGCGGCTGCCGTGGTCGTAGATCCAGTCAAAGGCCACATACCATTCCTTGAACGGGCCGATCGCCAGGCTGCGTCCTGCGAGGTAGTCGATGGAGATCCGCGGTTCATGCTCCATGAACACTGGCGAGCCTTGGTCCCACACGCCTTTGTCATTACTGTTACCGATGGTGAGGATCTTCGGCACATCGATATAGCCGTACAACTCAAAGGGGCCCTTGCGCCCGAAGTACTCGTATTCCAGGTAGACGTCATCCTGTGGCTTGGGACCGAAACTGATGTCTTTGCTGCCGATCAGCGTAAGGTCCTGGTTGAACCACTCGGACAAATAAACGCCTTTTTTCGCCGGCGGGTTGGCTTCAGGGCTGAGGGTTTCGCCCTGTGCTGAGTCATCCACGGGCTTTTCCTGCGCCAAAATGGGTGCACTGAGTACTCCCGTAACGGCGGCCAGTAGCAACGAAACGCCAAGACAAGCGCGAGGCTTTGAGGTGGGGTGCATTGAAAGTCCTTATTCTTACGCGGTTTAAACCCGATTCGACGGGGAGGCATGAACTTGGCGGTCAAGTTCGTTCCGCAAACGTTTGCACAGGTTGTACCAACTTGGGTCAATGGCTTGAACTGTTTAGAAAAAAGACGAATTTGCCGACGCTTTGGTCAGGAAAACAGTGGGGTTCCTGTCATGCCGGTGGGGCAATGGGATTGAACATCGCCTGCCGCCGGTACTCACTCGGCGTCTGGTGCATTTCGATACGAAAGTGGCGGTTGAAATTCGACAGGTTGGCGTAGCCCACCTCAAAGCAGATGTCCGCCACTGACATCTGGCTGTGCAACAGCAAGCGGCAGGCACGCTGCACGCGGAACTTGCGCATCAGGTCGATAAAGCCGTGGCCGGTGTTGCGCTTGAAGAACCGCGAAAAGCCCGGTTCGCTCATATCCAGTTGCCGGGCGATGTCCGACAGGCGTACATCGCCCGTCAGTTCCTGCATCAGGTAGTCAAACGCCTTATTGATGCGTTGGGCACTGCGCGCGTCCAGGGCCGGTGCGTAGCAAGGGCTGGCCAGGGTTTTGGCCTGTGAGGGCGGGGCGTTCTTCAACGTATCGAGCAGTTGCAGGAATAGGGTCAGGCGTTGCAGACCATGGGCGTTGCCGATGGCCTCCATCAGCCTGGCGGCATTTGTGGCGGTTGCTCCGGTGAATTCGAGGCCGCGTCGCGCCTGTTCAAACAACGCCTGTAACTGGCCGAGTTCCGGCAACGTCTTGCGCAGGGCAAGCAGGGCGGCGCCGTCGAATTGCAGCACCACATCGCGCCCGTGCAGGCGTTCGCCGGGGGCCAGTTCGCCGATCCAGTCGTGGGGCAGGCCAGGGCCGATCAGCGCGACATGCCCGGCGCTGAATGCACCGATATAGTCACCCGCCACCAGCTTGCCGCTGCCTTGGCGGATCAGGTGGATTTCGAATTCAGGGTGATGGTTCCAGCGCGCCAATTCATAGGGGTAGTCATGTTCGAACCAGCGAAAGCCATGTTCCGGTTCGGGCAGGATCACCTCAAGTTCCGCAGGGCGGTGCTCGAACAGGGTGGCGGGGCTGATGGGCATGGTGCTGCCTCTTGTGGTGGTGCAATTTTCCCAAAATACCCGCACTGGCAATCAGTGCGCTAGCCCCGGTTTCGCCTGAGGCTGATACTTTTTTGATCCTGCGTCACAGGTTAAAAAAGTATCAGCCGAGCCTTCGCCAGTCGTTTGTGAGATGGCAGGCCAAGCTGCTGTAATCGAAGCTCAACAACAAAGGTCGGCAAGCTGTTCTCGGCGACGCTCACCGGCTACCGGCAATCATCTTTACAGGACCCTCCCATGAAACGACTCGAAGGCAAAAGCGCGCTGATCACCGGATCGGCGCGGGGCATTGGCCGTGCGTTTGCCCAGGCCTACATCGCTGAAGGCGCCACCGTGGCCATCGCGGACATCAACCTGCAACAGGCCCAAGCCACCGCCGACGAGCTGGGCGCCCACGCTTACGCCGTGGCGATGGACGTTACCGACCAAGCCTCCATCGACGCGGCCATCGCCACAGTGGTGAGCCACGCCGGTAAGCTCGATATCCTGATCAACAACGCCGCCCTGTTCGACCTGGCCCCCATCGTCGACATCACCCGCGACAGCTTTGAACGGCTGTTCTCGATCAACGTCGCCGGCACCCTGTTCACCCTGCAGGCCGCAGCCCGACAGATGATCCGCCAGGGGCATGGCGGCAAGATCATCAACATGGCCAGCCAGGCCGGGCGGCGGGGTGAGCCGTTGGTGGCGGTCTACTGCGCGACCAAGGCGGCGGTGATCAGCCTGACGCAATCGGCGGGGTTGAACCTGATCAAGCAAGGCATCAATGTCAATGCCATCGCCCCTGGTGTGGTGGACGGCGAGCATTGGGATGGAGTGGATGCGTTGTTCGCCAGGCATGAAGGGCTGGCGCCTGGCGAGAAGAAAAAGCGTGTAGGCGATGAGGTGCCATTTGGGCGGATGGGCACCGCGCAAGACCTGAGTGGCATGGCGATCTTCCTGGCGTCGACGGAAGCCGACTATGTGGTGGCCCAGACCTATAACGTTGATGGCGGCAATTGGATGAACTAGTGTTTGACGCTGACCCAACTGTGGGAGCTGGCTTGCCTGCGAAGACGGCCTGACAGCCGACCGGGATGTTGGATTTGACCGCGTACATATCCGTTATTTAGGTAACGGCCACTTAGGGTTCCGCCCTGACGGCGGCTCACTTTGCAAAAGCGGCAAAGT
>NZ_QODJ01000081.1:0-21074 GCF_009935965.1 Pseudomonas sp. L13 | reverse complement strand
CAACCGGGTACCATTGTTTGAAAAGCGGGTTGACAGTGGGGGCGAGTCCATACATAGGAGCGAGCTTGCTCGCGAAGAACCTGAGAGCAACGCGGGGCACCAGGCGCCCCGCGTCATCGTTAACGACCTTCGCGAGCAAGCTCGCCCCTACAGCGGTGTGTGGTGCCCACACAAATTACTGTACATCCATACAGATAATGGTTGCTCAAACCCTTCCAAATAAGCATCCTGCAAGGCATCAACCTGATCTGATGTGATGACCATGCGGCTGTACCTCTGTGAAAAACCCTCCCAGGCCAAGGATATCGCGGCCGTGCTCGGCGCCAGCCGTCGCGGTGATGGCTGCTGGCTGGGTAACGGAGTCACGGTCACCTGGTGCATCGGCCACTTGTTGGAAACCGCTCCGCCCGACGCCTACGACGCCAAGTACAAACGCTGGGTGCTAGCCGACCTGCCGATCGTTCCGGAAAAATGGAAGATGCTGGTCAAGCCCAAGACCGCCAGCCAATACAAGGCCGTCAAACGCTTGTTGGGGGAAGCCCAGGAACTGGTGATCGCCACCGACGCCGACCGTGAAGGCGAGATGATCGCCCGTGAACTGGTGGAGCATTGCCGCTACCGCGGGCCGATCCAGCGGCTGTGGCTGTCGGCACTCGACGACGCCTCCATTCGCAAGGCCCTGGCGGCGCTCAAACCCGGTGCAGAAACCTTCAGCCTGTATCACTCGGCCCTGGGGCGCTCACGTGCCGACTGGCTGATCGGCATGAACATGAGCCGCCTGTTTACCCTGCTGGGGCGCCAATCCGGTTACCAGGGCGTACTCCCGGTAGGCCGGGTGCAAACCCCGACCTTGCGCCTGGTGGTGGACCGTGATCGCAGCATCGCCGACTTCGTGCCGGTGGCCTATTGGGCCATCGATGTCGACCTGCGCCACGAGCACATGACCTTCACCGCCCAATGGCGCGCCCTTGAGGATGCCTGTGACGACCAGGGCCGCTGCCTCAACCCGCAACTGGCGCGAGACGCGGCCGACGCCATGCTCAACGCCGCCACGGCGCGGCTGGTGAAGCTGCGTACCGAACGCATGCGCGAGGTGGCGCCGCTGCCCTTCGACCTTGGCACTTTGCAGGAGATCTGCTCGAAGAAACTTGGCCTGGGCGCCCAGGAAACCCTGGATATCGCCCAATCCCTGTACGAAACCCACAAGGCCATCACCTACCCGCGCAGCGATTGCGGCTACCTGCCGCTGAGCCAGCACAGCGAGGCGCCGACGATTCTGGCGGCGCTGGGCCGTGCGGACACCGCGGTCAACGCGCTGATGCCGCACATCGACCCACAGCGCCGTTCGCGGGCCTGGAACGACGCGAAAGTCAGCGCCCACCACGGCATCATCCCCACAGGGGCCGGCAAGGACATCAGCCAACTGACCGGCAAGCACCGCGCGGTCTATACGCTGGTTCGTGCGCGCTACCTGGCGCAGTTCCTGCCCAACCATGAATACGACCGCACCCAGGCCGATTTCGACTGTGCCGGCCAGGCGTTGCGCGCAGTGGGCAAAGTCATCATCGAGCCGGGCTGGAAACGTGCCTTGCCCGAAGCGCTGGCACCCGCCAAAGGTCGCGAAGCGCCTGCGCCCCAAGCCTTGCCGACGCTGGTGCAGGGCCACGACTACGCCGTGGCCAAGGTCAACCTCAAGGACCTGTGGACCCAGCCGCCCAAGCCCTTTACCGAAGGCGACCTGATCAAGGCGATGAAAAACGTCGCCAAGCTGGTGGAGGACCCGTTGCTCAAGCAGAAGCTCAAGGACACCACGGGCATCGGCACCGAGGCCACCCGCGCCGGGATCATCCAGGGCCTGCTGGACCGCGGTTACCTGGTGAAAAACGGCAAGGCCCTGTCGGCAACCCCGGCCGCGTTCAGCCTGATCGACGCCGTGCCCCGCGCCATCGCCGACCCTGGCACCACCGCCATCTGGGAACAGGCGCTGGACATGGTGCAAAGCGGCGAAATGAGCCTGGAAGAATTCGTCGCCAAGCAAGCGGCGTGGATGAGTAAACAGGTAGCGCGCTGCAACGGCATGCGCATGACCATCACTGGCCCCGCCAGTCCCGCAGGCCGGGGTGCAACGCCGTGGAAAAACAAACGCAAGGCCGCCCCGCGCAAGGCTGCTGCCAGCCCAAAGCGCACAAAGAAACCGACAACGGCGGGCTAGAACGCGTAAAAATCCGGCAAATGACGTTTTTCGACAGGTTTAACGCCGCTTTGGGTCTTGCCCTGCCGCAGGCCGTCTAGGATTCTTTAGGGGACCCTGACTACCTAAGAACAACACCGGAGTGGCCGCCATGAAAACCGTCGCACAATTGCTCAAAGCCA
This sequence comes from Pseudomonas sp. L13, assembly GCF_009935965.1. NCBI lineage: Bacteria > Pseudomonadati > Pseudomonadota > Gammaproteobacteria > Pseudomonadales > Pseudomonadaceae > Pseudomonas > Pseudomonas sp. L13. Next base: position 18,701 of record NZ_QODJ01000081.1, on the reverse strand, counting down.
AGGATCAGAAAAACCAGGACGTCCACACCATTCAATGGGACCACACGGTGTTCGAAGCGCTGGTGCGGATGTCGGAGAAAAACGTCGGAGCCTTGCCGGTCGTCAAGGAAGGTGTGGTCGTAGGGATCATCAGCGAGCGTGATTACGCACGTAAACTCATTCTCAAAGGCCTGTCGTCGGTGACCACTCGGGTCGACGATGTTATGAGCTCTCCCGTCATCACCGTCGACACCCATAAAAGTGTCGAGGAATGCATGAACATCATGACCGACAGTCACCTGCGCCACCTGCCGGTGGTCGAAGACGGCAAACTGTTGGGCCTGCTGTCCATCGGTGACCTGGTCAAGGAAGCCATTGCCGAACAAGCGGCCTTGATCCAGCAGTTGGAACAGTACATCCGCGGCGAATAGGGGGAACCATGCTCGACACGCTGGACCATCAGGCAGACCACCTCGACACCCTGCACCGGGCCATGACCGGCCGGCGCTTTCTGGTGCTGACCGGCGCAGGGATCAGTACATCTTCGGGTATCCCGGATTACCGGGACGGTGAAGGTGTACGCCGGGGCAAGCCACCGATGATGTATCAGGAATTCCTCGCCACCCCCGAGGCGCGGCGCCGTTACTGGGCACGGGCGATGCTGGGGTGGCCGCGGGTGCGCATTGCCCAGCCGAACAAGGCCCACCTTGCGCTCGCGACGCTGCAACAGCGTGGCCATATCAGCGGGCTGATTACGCAGAACGTCGACACCCTGCACGACCAGGCCGGCAGCCAGGGTGTGATCGAGCTGCATGGCAGCTTGCATCGCGTGCTCTGCCTGGATTGCCAACTGCGCAGCGAGCGCGATGTGATCCAGCGGCAGATGGAAGTCGATAACCCGCACATGGCACAGGTCCATGCGGTGCAAGCGCCAGATGGCGACACCTTGCTCGATCCCGCGTTCGAACAGCGCTTCCAGATGCCCCGCTGCCCCCACTGCAACGGCGAACGGCTGAAACCGGATGTGGTGTTCTTTGGCGAAAACGTCGCACCGGCGACGGCGCTCAAGGCAATGACAGCGGTAGAGCATGCCGAAGGACTGTTGGTGGTGGGGTCGTCGCTGATGGCCTATTCGGCGTTTCGCCTGTGCAAGGCGATGGTTGAACAGGGTAAGCCGGTGATTGCTATCAACTTGGGCAAGACTCGGGGGGATGAGCTGTTGCAGGCAAAAATCCAGGCCTCTTGTGAGCGACTACTGCCATTACTGGTCGACCAGCTCTCTCTGTAGGAGCGAGCTTGCTCGCGAAAGTCAACGATAACCGGGGCAATCTGACACCCCACGGCGAGCCCAAGTTTTTCGCGAGCAAGCTCGCTCCTACAGGGGTTGAGGCGCTCGACCATCACTTCCAAAAAATGACGCCCAAGTCACGTTTTCTCGCATTCCGCCGCCCCCCACGGCAATTTATGTAGTGAGAAAAAATAATCACTACATAACCGTTGACGTAACCTTTTTGTCCTTGCATGATCTAGACGTCTCTCGGATCGGGAGCGTTGGTAACAAGCGTTTTGAACAGGCTCGTCTGACCGCCGAGCTGTTTTTCTGGATGTGCACTGCCCACAAGGCAGATTGATGAAGCTGACCGACCCCGAAAGGGACAGGTACAAGACGCTCAAACGCGGCTTGTCTTCGCAATCAGAGCATTGCGTAGCAGTCCATCAGCAAGACTACATGCATCAGCTTCAAGACCCTGCCCATATTCGGCAGCCCGTCGCTGACGCCCGGTTTTAGTAACCGGAGACAACTTAACTGGTATTAACGAATCAACTGATAGATCGCCAACTGGTCAAGGGGCTTACACATGAATCTGAACAACCAACCAACTATCGATGAATTGGCTGAGATGTTCGCAGCGCAGAAAGACACACTCGACGACCATATTCTGTGGATTGGCAAATCGGGCGAAGTGCAAATTGACTGCCTGGCGCCCCATACCGAAGAAGCCGAGTTTGACCGCAATAACCGTGAGCTGGCGGCGCGCCTGAAGATGTACCGCCGTGGCCAGGGTTATGTCGGCAAGAAGGCCGCCGCTGATCGCAACTTTATCGAGCAAGTCTTCGATACACTTAACAATGCCTGGGCGTCTTTCAAAGACAGCTCGCAAGTTAAAGTGATCGACCGTTACTACTAAGTAGTGCTCAATCAATGTGGGAGTTGGCTTGCCAGCTCCCACATTTGTATTTACTGATTTAAAAAGTTGGAAACCTGCCCTTCCCCGCCTCATCCCGAAAGATATCAAACAACACCTGCGCCGCCGCCGACAGTTCATGCCCCGGCTTGGTCAGCACCCCAATCGGCCGCTCGATCACCGGGCCAGTCAAGGTAATGCAATGGGCTCCCGCCTCCTCCATCTGCCTGGCGCATAACGCCGGCACCGCGCTAACCCCCAAACCGCTGGCAACCATCTTGCCCACCGTCGCCAGTTGATGGCTTTCCAAGGCCACGGGCAATTTCATCCGCAAGGCCCCTAGGTGCTCTTCCAGCATTACTCGCACGGTGGAAGGCCGTTGCAGGGTGATGAACGGCTGTTCCAATAGAGCTTTCCAGTCGATTTCAACGCGCTGTGCCAAGGCTGAATCTCCCGGCACCACAGCCACAAAGCGGTCCAGGTACAACGGCGTGAACGCCAATGACGAGCCATCTGATGGCTCGAACGCCACCCCCAACTCCACCTGACGGTCGCGCACCATCTCCAGCACTTGCTCATTGATCAGGTCATGCACCGTCACGTTCACCTGAGGGTAACGGGCGCGGAATATCTTCAGGATCGGCGGCAACAGGTTCCCCGCGAACGACGGCATGGCCGCCACCGTGACGCGGCCGCGTTGCAGGGTAAAACGCTGGCGCAGTTCGTCTTCGGCATTGTCCCAATCGGCAATCAACCGGCGGGCCAGGGGCAACAGGGATTCACCTTCAGGGGTCAGCGCAACGTTACGGGTATTGCGGCTGAACAGGCGCCCGCCTAAACCTTCTTCCAAGCCCTTGATGGTCAAGCTCAACGCCGATTGGGAGAGGTGCAAACGCTCGCAGGCAGCGGCAAAACTCAGGCTTTGCGCGACGGCGAGAAAGGCACGCATCTGTTTGACGGTCATAGGGGAAGCTCCAAGCTACAAGTTGAAAGCGGCAAGTGAAAGCAGCTGCGGGCTATGCTTGATGCTTGCAGCTCGAAGCTGATTATGCTGTTTTTCAAACCAATCAACCTTAAAAAACAACTTAACAAATCAATCCACTGGCGCAACACTCAACTCACTGGCTGGACCACAAACAATAAAGAGGTGCATATGGCAGGTTTCGATAAACGCGTGGCGTCCTATGAAGAAGCGCTGGCAGGCCTGGAAGACGGCATGACCGTGCTCTCCGGTGGTTTTGGCCTGTGTGGCATTCCGGAAAACCTCATTGCCGAAATCAAGCGCAAAGGCACCCGCGACCTGACGGTGGTCTCCAACAACTGTGGCGTCGATGGCTTTGGCCTGGGCGTGCTGCTGGAACAGAAGCAGATCAGCAAAGTGATCGCTTCCTACGTGGGTGAAAACGCCCTGTTCGAGAAGCAACTGCTCAGCGGCGAGATTGAGGTGGTGCTCACGCCTCAAGGTACCCTGGCAGAAAAAATGCGCGCAGGCGGTGCAGGCATCCCGGCCTTCTTTACCGCCACCGGCGTCGGCACCCCCGTTGCCGAAGGCAAGGAGACCCGCGAATTCAAGGGCCGCCCCTATCTGATGGAAGAGTCCATCACCGGCGACTTTGCCATCGTCAAAGGCTGGAAAGCCGACCACTTCGGTAACGTCATCTACCGTCACACCGCCCAGAACTTCAACCCGCTGGCTGCCACCGCCGGCAAGATCACCGTGGTCGAAGTCGAGGAAATCGTCGAACCGGGCGAGCTGGACCCGGCGCAGATCCACACCCCTGGCATCTACGTCGACCGGATCATCTGCGGCACCTTCGAAAAGCGCATTGAACAGCGCACCGTCCGCAAATAATCCCCGTCCAGAACAATAAGAGGAAACAATCATGGCGCTTACCCGCGAACAAATGGCTCAACGCGTTGCCCGCGAGATGCAGGACGGTTACTACGTGAACCTCGGTATCGGCATTCCGACGCTGGTGGCCAACTACATCCCCGACGGCATGGAAGTGATGCTGCAATCGGAAAACGGCCTGCTGGGCATGGGCCCGTTCCCGACCGAAGACACCATCGATGCCGACATGATCAACGCCGGCAAGCAGACCGTCACCGCGCGCATCGGCGCCTCGATCTTCTCTTCCGCCGAGTCGTTCGCGATGATTCGCGGTGGGCATGTCGACCTCACCGTATTGGGCGCATTCGAAGTGGACGTACAGGGCAACATCGCCTCTTGGATGATCCCCGGCAAGCTGGTCAAGGGCATGGGCGGTGCCATGGACTTGGTGGCTGGCGCAGAAAACATCATCGTGATCATGACCCACGCCTCCAAGGACGGTGAGTCCAAGCTGCTCAGCCAGTGCAGCCTGCCGCTGACCGGTGCCAACTGCATCAAGCGTGTGCTCACGGACCTGGCGTACCTGGAAATCGAAAATGGCGCTTTTGTCCTCAAGGAACGCGCACCTGGCGTCAGCGTTGAAGAGATTGTGAGCAAGACCGCCGGTAAACTGATCGTCCCGGACCACGTTCCAGAAATGCACTTCCAGTGAGGACAGATTCCATGCAAGACGTCGTGATTGTTGCTGCCACCCGCACCGCCGTGGGCAGCTTCCAAGGTTCGCTGGCGAACATTCCGGCCCCGGAACTGGGCGCCGCCGTGATCCGTCGGCTGCTGGAGCAGACCGGCCTGGACCCGGCGCAAGTGGATGAAGTGATCCTCGGCCAGGTACTCACCGCAGGCAGCGGCCAGAACCCGGCGCGCCAGGCTTCGATCCTTGCCGGTCTGCCCCACGCCGTGCCTAGCCTGACCCTGAACAAGGTCTGCGGTTCGGGCCTCAAGGCTTTGCACCTGGGCGCCCAGGCCATTCGTTGCGGCGACGCCGAGGTGATCATTGCCGGTGGCATGGAGAACATGAGCCTGGCCCCGTATGTATTGCCTGCCGCGCGCACCGGGTTGCGCATGGGCCACGCGAAGATGATCGACAGCATGATCACCGACGGCCTGTGGGATGCGTTCAACGACTATCACATGGGCATCACCGCCGAGAACCTGGTGGACAAATACGGCATCAGCCGCGAAGCCCAGGACGCCTTTGCCGCCGCCTCCCAGCAAAAAGCCGCTGCTGCTATCGAAGCCGGGCGCTTTGCCGATGAGATCACGCCGATCCTGATTCCCCAGCGCAAAGGCGACCCGGTAGCCTTCGCGGTGGACGAACAACCCCGCGCCGGCACCACCGCCGAATCCCTGGCCAAGCTCAAGCCTGCGTTCAAGAAAGACGGCAGCGTCACCGCCGGCAACGCCTCCAGCCTGAACGACGGCGCCGCCGCGGTGCTGCTGATGAGCGCCGAGAAAGCCAGGGCTCTCGGCCTGCCCGTACTGGCGCGTATCGCCAGCTACGCCAACGCGGGCGTCGACCCGGCCATCATGGGCATCGGCCCAGTCTCGGCCACCCGCCGCTGCCTGGACAAGGCCGGCTGGCAGTTGGCTGACCTGGACCTGATCGAAGCCAACGAAGCCTTCGCCGCGCAATCCCTGGCAGTGGGCAAAGAGCTGGAATGGGACGCGCAGAAGGTCAACGTCAACGGCGGCGCCATCGCCATCGGCCACCCGATCGGTGCTTCAGGCTGCCGCGTACTGGTGACCCTGCTGCACGAAATGATCAAGCGCGATGCCAAGAAAGGCTTGGCAACGCTGTGCATCGGCGGCGGCCAAGGCGTAGCCCTGGCGCTCGAACGCAGTTGACCTGTAGGAGCGAGCTTGCTCGCGAAAAACCTCAACGATAACGCAGCGCTCCTGATAGAACGTGTTGCCTGTGAGTTCTTCGTGAGCAAGCTCGCTCCTACATATGAGACATAACGAGCAACATTGAAAAGGCCTGGTTCCACGAAAACCAGGCCTTTTCTTTTTCTCGCCCCCCCTGAAACAACTCGGTCAAAATGTGGGAGCTGGCTTGCCTGCGATGGCGGCGGTTCAGTCAAATCATTGCTGACTGACGCCCCGCTATCGCAGGCAAGCCAGCTCCCACATTTGATCTCATTGCCTGTCAGCTTGCGGCACCGTGAACACAGCGCTCGCCCTCACCACTACCTTCTCCCCCACGTGATACTTTGCGTTAATTCGCCAGACCCGCTTTAATCGCCACCAATTTCTCCCGCACACCTCAAGGACACGCCATGCGCCACCTGGACGGCAACTCCCACCCGCTTCGCGCGCCGCTGTTGATCTTGCTCGCTGGCCTGGCCTTGGCCGGTTGTTCCCCCAAGGACCCCTCTCGCGCCACCGTCATCAATGGCGAACAGGGCAAGGCCGGGGCGCAACTGGCCTATGAGCATGAATTGACCCTGGCGCTGCCCGGTGCCCTGCTTTCGCCGCGCATGCAGGCCACTCGCGAGGCGTGTGAAACGGCGCGCTTTGGTGCCTGCAATATTTTGGGCATCACCGAAGACGGCCAGGGTGGCCAGATCATCCTGCGGATCGCGCCCACGGGTGTGGAGCCGATGGTCGCCCTGGCGGCCGAAGGCGGTAAGCTCGGCCAGCGCATCACCACGGCCGAAGACCTGGCCGATGCGGTGGCGGATGTGCGACGCCGCCAGGATCGCCTACAAGCCCAGCAGCAACGCCTCGACGAACTGGCCAAGCGCAAGGACATTACCGTCAGCGACCTGATCGTCCTGAGCAAAGAGCAAGCCGGCATTGAAAACGAGCTGCAGGAACTGGCCCAGGTTGCCGCCGGCCAGCAACGCCGCCTCGACACCAACCGCGTGACCTTGAACTTCCGCTCCTCGGACGGCGCCAACCAGGTGTCAAGGTTCACCCGGATGTTCAGCAACCTGGGAGACAACCTGGTGAACGGCACCGCCGACGCCCTGGAACGTGCCAGCTATGTGCTGCCCTTCGTGATCCTGGCGTTCCCGGTGGTGTGGTTGTGGGTGGGCTTGTGGCGCCGGTTCGTCAAGCGCCGCGGTTGATCAGCGCTTCAGGCAGCGCTGGTAGCGCTCGTCCACGCGCTTGGCAAACCAAGCCGTGGTCAGGTTGCGGGTGATCTTCGGGCTCTTGAGCACAATACCCGGCAGGATCGCCCGTGGCAGCGGCTTGCCGGCCGCCTGGTCGGCCAGGCTGAAAACGCGCTTGTACAAGGTGGTGTCCTCGAAATCCAACTGCTCGCCCTGCTCCAGTTGGCTGCGAATACTCGGGTTGCGCATGTCCAACTTGACCCCCAGTGAACGCACCGCCAGCTCGGTGGTGCCGGGCAGCAATGAGCCATAGCGGATCAAATCCCCATCCAGCGCCAGCTCTTTGCCTGAAACACGGCTGACCGCGGCCTGGAACGCGGCATTGCGGCTGGCGTACCAGCCAGCATTGAAGTCGGCAAAGCGGTACAACGGCTGGTCGTAGCTCACCGGGTAACCGAGCAAATGAGCGATGCCGAAGTACATACCGCCGCGACGGGTGAATACTTCGCGGCGAATCGTGCCGTCCACCGTGTAGGGATAACCCCGCGCCTGTTTTTGCGCAAAGTCGATACTGACCTGCATGGGGCCTGCGGTGTGTACCGGGTTGAACCCGCCAAACAGCGTATTGCCCAGGGGCACCATGCTGATGAAGTCGTCGAAGATGTCGCTCAAATCCCTCTCCGTACGGGCGGCATTCAAACGGTCGGCGTAGGTTTTGCCGGTGGGCGAGCGCAGTTGCAAGGCGCTGCGCACCACGAAGGCCGGCACATGCACCTTGCCGGCGCGGCGCAGGATCTCATCCTGAGCGATCTTGCCCATACCGGGCACCGGCGGGTCGACCTGATAGGTGGACTCTTGCTCGGTCACCGCCAGTACCGCGCAGATGTTTTCGGTGCTGGGGTAGATTTTCTGGGTGTCGAAGGCGGTATAGATGTCCTGGGCCCAACCGTTACGGTCCGCAACCTTGGCCGGCAGCAGGCGCACGATCTGCGCCTTCACCTCGGCTTCACTGCGCTCGGGCTGCAGGGGGCCACGGGAAGTTGAGCACCCGGCCAGTACCAGTAAAGGAATAAGGCAGAGCAGCAGACGCGTTGAATACATGAGGCTTCCTTGGTTAACGACGGGCCGGGCAGTGCTGATATCGACAGGTAAGTCTAACCGGGGTTCGTCGGCATGCCGAACCCAGTGCCTGGCAGTAACTGAAACATCCCACACAACTGCCGGATAAGCTCTACTCCTCACCCCGGCAAACCTCTGCAAAGTCCCTCGCCTGATCAAACAGTGCGAGGGAGTGCAGATGGTTTTTTTCGTGACGCGTGCGGTTGACGGGGCCGCCACTTGAACCCGGCCATTGGCAGGCTGGCGCTGACGCCAATGAACGTGGAAACGGTCGACGTCGAGGGCGTCTTCCGTGACTTTCGCGATTGCTTGAACACCTTTGACGAGTGGGCCAAAAGCTTTTGGAGCTTCTCCGCGCTGGACGTCGAACAGGTGTTCAAGGTCGGGGATGACGTCGCGCTGGTTGCCCCGGTCAATCGCTCCCTGTTTCCCAGCAGCACCGTCGCCACGTGCCAGGCCACAGGGACCTTGACCCTGGTGCATATGTTCCAGAGCACCAGGTTCGTACCCATCGGCAACACGCCGGTGGTGGTGCAACGCGTTGATCCAAACGGCGGCCCGCTGGGCGAGCCCCTCCATAAGACCATCGGTCCGAGTGGCATCCTCGAAGTTACCGAGTGCGATCGTAACCAGCAATACCGGGTGAGTTTCTACCCCAACGTTTCCCAGGATCACCTCAAGGCGCTGTATGCGTCCTACCAGTCGGTGATCACCGCGCTGGAAGCCCGGCTGCGCAAAGAGTGGACCGACACCTTCCAGGCCCAGTGGAAAAATTACACAGATGCCCGCCCGCTTGAGCGGCGCCGCCTGCTGGAGGCGGCCTTTGTCAGTGGATTGGGCAAGGCGCTTTACAGCCTGTGGGACAACATTGGCGAACTGTCTGCGCTGCTGGCGGACCTCAAGCCCAACAGCGAAAAACTGCTGCACTACCTTTCGCAAACTGAGCTCGATGAACTACTGACCCTGGGCAGTGACGCGATCGCCCAGGGCTTGTTGGTGCTCAGTGATGAGCCGCTGCTGTTTGTCTACCTGTCGGCGCTGGTCAGCTGGATGCGCATGCTCCCGCCTACGGAGATGGCTGAACTGTGGGGTGAGATTACCGGTGAGGTGCTGATCAATCTGCTGCTGATTCGCGTGTTGAGTGCGATGGGCGTGGTGGCGCGATTGGGGGCTCGTGTGCTCAGTCACGTCAAATCCGGGCGGGCGCGGGCGTTGTTGGAGTTGCTGGCCAAGCAGGTGGTCGGGCCTCGGCTGGAAACCCATGTGGAGGCGGCCAAGCCGATGTTGCTGAGCAGTGCGGCGACGCCGATTAAGACGGTGCCGGCTGTGCCGTTGAAGGCGGGCGACACGCTGGTTTCAAACCCGGTGCCGATGGTGCGCGGCAAGACCCAGCGCACGACGTTGGTCCGTCAGGAGCCTGTCGATGATGTGCCGGCTATGGCGTCGAACCCGAAGGGGGATGCGGCGGCGCCTGCGGATAAAACCGTCACCCACGGTTGCCCGGTGTCGATGGTCACTGGCGAGGAATTGCTGACCCTCACCGATGGCGCGCTGGATGGGGTTTTGCCGTTTGAGTGGACGCGGCTGTATCGCACCAGCGCGGTGGAGGTCGATTGTGGGTTGGGGTTGGGTTGGAGCCATGCGTTGGCCCATCGGCTGGTGGTGTCGGGTGATTTGGTGGTGTGGACTGACCATGAGAACCGCCGTACTCAGTTTCCCTTGCCGACTGCCGCTCGACCTGCGATCACCAATAGCCTGGCCGAAGCGGCGATCTACTTGGGTTCGGCGCCTGACGAGTTGGTGCTGGCCCAGGCGTCGCGCTTCTACCACTTTCGCGATGGCGTACTGGTCTCTATCAGCGATGCGTATGACAACCGGCTGCGCCTTTGCCGGGATCGTTCAGGGCGGATTGAGCGACTGGATAACGGCGCGGGTCGCTCGTTGCTGTTGCGTTATGAGTTGGGTCGCATCGTCGCGGTGGACTATCAGGTGCATCGCGCCAAAGAGCGTGAGCCCTACGTGTGGGAAACCGAACAGAACCTTGTTTCCTACGCCTATGACGAACACGGACGACTGGTTTGCGCGACCAATGCTGTCGGGGAAAGCGAACGTTATCGGTACGACGATCAGCACGTCATTCTTGAACGCCAACTGGCCGGTGGCGCGAGTTTCTTTTGGGAATGGGAACGCGCTGGCAAGGCGGCGCGTTGCGTCCGGCATTGGGCGAGCTTCTCGCAGATGGACACGCGTTATGCCTGGGACGATGACGGGCGCGTCACCGTGCATAACGCCGATGGTAGCCAGGAAGTCTATGTCCATGACGACCGGGCGCGGCTGGTGCAGAGGATTGATCCGGACGGCGCCACGCACTTTAAATCCTACGACGACCAGGGTCGGCTGACCGTCGAGCAAGACCCGATGGGCGCGGTGACGGCCTATCAGTACGACGAAGCCGGACGCTTGGTGGCACTGTTTCCGAGGGATGATGAGCCAACGTCCTACGAGCATGACAACGGTTTTGTACGGGTTGTCAGGCGTGGGGAGGCGGTCTGGAAATATGAGCGTAATGAGCAAGGCGATGTTACGCGTAGGACCGATCCCGATGGTGAGGTTACTGACTACAGCTACAACAAGCACGGGCAACTGACCGGGATTTGGTACCCGGATCACAGTTGCCATCGACTGGTATGGAATGAACGGGGACAGTTGCTTGAGGAGCAATTGCCCAATGGTGGGATCAAGCGTTATCGCTATGACGATCTGGGTCGACAGGTTGCCCGTGAGGATGAGCATGGCGCACTAATCCAGTATCAGTGGGACGCCGCAGGACGCTTGCTGAAACTGATCCAGCCCGGTGGTGGTTGTAGGGAATTCAGCTACAACCCCTACGGCAAAATCATCGCCGAACGCGACGAACTCGGCCACGTCACCCGCTACGAATACGCCGATGGCCTGCACCTGATCAGCCGCCGCCTCAACGCCGACGGCACCCAAGTCAAGTACCGCTACGACAACGTCCGGCTGCTGCTCACCGAGATCGAAAACGAAGCCGGCGAAACCTACCAACTCGATTACCACCCCAACGGCCTGATCCGCCAGGAAACCGGCTTCGACGGCCAGCGCACCGCGTATGCCTACGACCTCAACGGCAACCTGCTGGAGAAAACCGAATACGGCGACGATGACAGTCAGCTAATCACCCGTTACGAGCGCGACCACGCCGGGCGCCTCGTACGAAAAACCCTGCCCGATAACAGCATTATCGATTATGCCTACGACCGCCAAGGCAACCTCCTCAGCGTCGAAGACGGCCACTGGGCGCTGGCCTACGAATACGACCGCCAAAACCGCCTCACCGCCGAACACCAAGGCTGGGGCACCCTGCGCTACGGCTACGACGCCTGCGGCCAGCTTAAAAACCTGTGCCTGCCAGACAACAACCGAGTCACCTTCAACCACGACAAAGGCGGCCACCTCGCCACCGTCGAACTCAACGGAGAAGTGCTCACCTCCCATCTATTCAACAGCGGCCGCGAACATCAGCGCCAGCAAGGCCAACTGCTCAGCCACTACCACTACGACGAGCGACACCGCCTGCACGCCCACGCGGTCACCCAGCAACAGAACCACCTCTACCAACGCCAATACGACTACGACAAAGCCGGCAACCTCACCCGCCTGCTCGACACCCGCAAAGGCGAACACCGCTACCACTACGACCCCCTCGCCCGCCTGACCCGCGCCGATCACTCGCAAGACGTACAGGAACGCTTCGGCCACAACCCGGCCGGCAACCTGCTCATGCAAGACCGCCCCGGCCCGGACATCGTCGCGGCCAACCGCCTGATGATCCAGGGCGACCGCCACTACGACTACGACGCCTTCGGCAACTTGATTCGTGAGCGGCGCGGCAAAGGCCAGCAACTCATCACCGAATACCGCTACGACTGCCAGCATCGGTTAATCAGCATCACAAAGCCGAACGGCCAAACCGCCAGCTATCGCTATGACCCATTTGGACGGCGCATCAGCAAAACCGTGGACGACAAAACCACCGAGTTTTTCTGGCAAGGCGACAAGCTGATTGTCGAGCATCACGCGGAACGCCATCGCAGCTACCTCTACGAATCCAACAGCTTCCGCCCGTTAGCACTATTGGAAGGTTTCGGCCCAAAAGAAACCAAGCCCTACCACTACCAACTCGACCACCTCGGCACCCCGCAGGAACTGACCAGCCCAAAAGGCGACATCGTCTGGTCCGCCCACTACCGCGCCTACGGCCAGATCGCCCGGCTCGACGTAAGTAAAATCGACAATCCGCTTCGGTTCCAAGGGCAGTATTTCGATGCGGAAAGCGGCCTGCACTACAACCGCCATCGCTACTACAATCCGGATATTGGTCGCTACCTGACACCGGACCCGGTGAAGTTGGCGGGAGGGATCAATGGGTATCGGTATGTGCCCAATCCGACAGGTTGGGTAGACCCGCTGGGACTGAACAGATGCCCAGGTACGGTAGGATGCGAACCATTCTTAGGCGCTGAAGATCCTTCAACTCCAGCATCAAGTAAGAAATCAGAACCCAACCTTCCGACTCCTCATAATGACGAAGAGTATCTTTTTCGCGGAGACAAAACCCCTCCAAACGAGGTATTCAAAAATGGCTTTAAAAGCAAAGGCGATAGCGAAGATTTGTACCTACACGCAATTGACAGTAATGACCCTCCCAGCAACTTCATAAGCACATCGCCATCACGGGCAGTCGGGATCACTTTTGCTACCAGCTACGGAGATAAAAAAGGCTATTTGTACACACTTAAGAGTATTGAGGGGCATGATATAAATACAGAACTAGGCAAGCAGGCGCCGTACCCTAAAGAGCTAGAATTCGCTATCCATAACAAAATCGACCCAGAGGATATATTAGGCGCCACCCCAGTAAAATCTGATGGAACTTACGTTGGATATTCCATACCAAACCCCAACAGGAAATAAAATGAAAACTAAAAATATAAAGGTAATAATCAAAAACGAGCACAAGGAGGTCACCGTCAAATATGACCCAAGGAAGCTCATCATGACATTTTCAGAGGCCGACAACTTTAAAAAAGTTTATGAAGGGCATGACTTATATATTTGCCTCGCAAAAATAAGAGCAGACTTCCCGCATATAACTTTTTTATGCAAAGGGGCAAAAATAAACGTTAAACCATCAAGAATGGCTTCTCAGATGAGCGCGGGGCTCGTCGCATACGAAATGACTTTAGGTCAGCAAGCTACCAATGACGACATGGTCCATTTGTTTGACTACGAAGAGGAGAACCTAACAAACGACCCACAGGAACAAATTGATTTCTTCAGGAAATGGTTGGTGTCACTAGGTGCGCAAGATTACGAAAAATTTAACTAAGTATGAGTGCTCCTACCCCTGTGATAAGCCCGCTCACCACAGGGGAGAAACGATGTCCTTAAATCCCCGCCAACGCCAAATCCATCGCAAAATACGTAAATATCAAATCCGCCCCCGCTCGCTTGATCGACCCCAACGTCTCGCGCACCACGCGGTCCTCATCAATCGCCCCGGCCTGTGCACCAAACTTGATCATCGCGTACTCACCGCTCACCTGGTACGCCGCCACCGGCAGGCGCGAGGCTTCGCGGATGTCGCGGATGATGTCGAGGTAGGCTCCGGCCGGCTTGACCATCAGCGCGTCGGCGCCTTCCTGTTCGTCCAGCAGCGATTCGCGCACGGCTTCGCGGCGGTTCATTGGGTTCATCTGGTAGCTTTTGCGGTCGCCCTTGAGCGCGCTGCCGCCGGCTTCGCGGAAGGGGCCGTAGAGGGCCGAGGCGAATTTGGTGGAGTAGGCCATGATCGGGATGTGGGTGAAGCCGGCGTCATCCAGGGCGCGGCGAATGGCCTGGACCTGGCCGTCCATCGCGGCTGACGGGGCGATCACGTCGGCGCCGGCGCGGGCGGCGGCCACGGCTTGTTTGCCGAGGTTGACCAGGGTCGCGTCGTTGTCGACATGGGCACCGTGCATCACGCCGCAGTGGCCGTGGTCGGTGTATTCGCAGAAGCAGGTGTCGGACATCACGATCATTTCCGGCACGGCGTCCTTGATGATCGAGGACATGCGCGAAACCAGTCCGCGCTCTTTCCACGTGTCGCTGCCGCTGGCGTCGAGGTGGTGGGACACGCCGAAGGTCATCACCGACTTGATGCCGGCGCGGGCGTAACGCTCGATCTCACCGGCGAGTTTTTTCTCAGGAATGCGCAACACACCCGGCATGCTGGTGATGGGCACGAAGTCGTCGATTTCTTCTTCGACAAAAATCGGCAGTACCAGGTCGTTGAGGGTGAACTCGCTTTCCTGGAACAGGCCACGCAGCTCCGGGGAGCGGCGCAGGCGACGTGGACGAGCTTGGGGGAACTGACTGGTCATGGCAATCCTGAAAAATGGCTGAACACTTTGGGGCGAAAGCTTATGCCCCCAAGTCCTGGCAACACAAACGCCAAGGGGCTAACAGTGTATTGCCAGGCGCGTAACAATTCATTGATCTAAAGCTGTAGACGCCCTTCGATGCACAACGCTACGGCGCCGCCCACCCAGATTTCATCGCCCTGGCGCTCGATATAAATACGCCCCGCTCGCCCTATCGCCGTGCCTTGGCTGACCACGTAGCGGCTGGGCGCAAGGCCCTCGGCGAGGAGCCATTGGGCCACGCCGGCATTCAAGCTGCCGGTGGCCGGGTCTTCGGCGGCGCCATCGCCAGCGACAAAAGCGCGCACTTCAAATTGCGCGTCCACCGCGTCACGCGTGGGGTCACAGGGGGCGATCACCCCTACGGCCAACCCTTGCAGTTGCGCGTAGTCTGGGCGCAGGCCCAGCACGGCATCACGCTCAGCCAGCATCACCGCCAGCCAACCGGCACCATTGTCGACCCACTGGCTGCGCAAGATAGCCTCGGGCGCCAGGCCCAATGCCAGGCGCACGCGCTCCAGCAACGGCGCCTCCACCGGGCCGGCACGCAACAAGGGCGGCGCGATAAACGCCAGTTCACTGCCCTGACGGCGAATACGCACCAGGCCGATTTCGCACTCCTGGATAATCTCCTCCCCGCGTGGCACGCCGCCAGCCTGCAACCAGGCATGGCAACTGCCCAAGGTTGGATGCCCGGCGAACGGCAGCTCTTTAAGGGTGGTGAAAATTCTTACCCGATAGTCAGCACGAGGATCGCGCGGTGTCAGTAAAAACGTGGTTTCGCTGAGGTTGGTCCAATTGGCGAAGTCCGCCATCTGCCGGTCGGTGAAGCTATCGGCCCCCAGCACCACGGCTAACGGGTTGCCTTTAAGCGGCACGCTGCTGAAGACATCCAGTTGTTGAAAATCGAAAGTCGGCATGCTTCAGCTCGGAATGTTCAGGCCACGGATCACCGCCGGACGTGCGACAAAGCCGTCCAACGCGCGCAGCACGTTAGGGAAATCGGTAATGCCCACCAGGTCACCGGACTCGTAGAACCCGATCAGGTTGCGAACCCACGGAAAGGTCGCAATGTCGGCGATGCTGTACTCGTCACCCATGATCCAGGTGCGGCCCAACAGGCGCTTTTCCAACACGCCCAGCAAGCGCCGCGATTCGGCGGCGTAGCGGTCACGCGGGCGTTTGTCTTCATACACCTTGCCGGCGAATTTGTTGAAGAACCCGAGTTGGCCAAACATCGGGCCAATGCCACCCATCTGGAACATCAACCATTGCAGGGTTTCATAGCGGGTGGCCGGGTCTTCGGAAAGCAACTGGCTGGTTTTTTCCGCCAGGTAGATGAGGATCGCGCCGGACTCGAACAGCGCCAGCGGCTGCCCGCTCGGGCCGTTGGGGTCGATGATCGCGGGGATCTTGTTGTTAGGGTTCAGGGACAGGAACTCGGGAGACAACTGGTCCTGGGTGTCGAAGCTGACCTTGTGCGCCTCATAAGGCAGGCCCAATTCTTCGAGCATGATCGACACCTTGACGCCGTTGGGCGTGGGTAGCGAATACAACTGCAGGCGTTCCGGGTGCTGGGCGGGCCATTTGCTGTTGATCGGGAAAGCGGCGAGTGCGTTCATCGAGAACCCCCTGGACGGAAAGTCCCATCATAGTCATCTGCCTGCCATCGTGCATGGGTCATCGTTGCGCAACATTTGCCGGCTAGACTCCCGCGTGGGCGAACCAAAGCGCCCGAATGCACTCTTAAAGAGCGCCCGAAGAATGAAAGGAGGCGCTTTGCTCTATCGACAGGGAACACCGCAGGGCGCTGATGCGTCACTGGGGCCGGGCTTGTCCGCCTTAACCCGACGCACGAAGACTCGAACCTATCATGACGATCAAGCCTCTGCGCCTTGTGCCACGACTCAAACGTTATTCCTACATGGTGTTACCGCTGCTGCTGGTCAGCGCCGCCATCGTCACCGCCCTGGACGCCCGTGAAAGCCGTGCGCAACCGGTCGATGGCGTGCAAACCCTGGTATTCCTGCGCCACGGCGAAAAGCCGGCCGGTGGCCTGGGCCAACTCAATTGCCAGGGCCTGAACCGCGCCATGAACCTGGCGACCCTGTTGCCGGAAAAATTTGGCAAAGCCAACTATGTGTTCGCTGCCAACCCGACGCGTAATGTCGAGGAAGGCGAACTGGATAACTCCTACAGCTACATTCGCCCATTGATCACCATCAGCCCCAGCGCGATCAAGCTTGGCCTGCCGGTGAACATCGAATTTTCAGCGAATGACACCAGCGCCCTGGCCGAAGAACTGGTCGAGGACAAGTACCGCAACGCGACGATCTATACGGCTTGGTCCCATGGTTACTTGCCGGAACTGATCAACAAAGTCGCCAGCGAAGCAGCCGGTGAAAAACACACCATCACCGATGATTGGTCGGGCAATGACTATGACTCCTTGTATGTGCTGACACTGACCTGGCACAACGGCAAGGCTTCGCTGCTCAGCCGCAACTACAAGCAAGGGCTGAATAACGGCGGGGAAAACTGCCCGGCCCCGACCCAGGTCAGCGCAGATATCTGAAGCTTGGGCCGCAGGGGCGTATGATGCCAGCCTATCGACTCACCTGCGGATCATCTCCATGCCCAACCTCGCTTCCACCCAGCCCAGCCGCGGCTGGGCGTTCTGGTGCAAACCGGCCCTGTTTCTGTTGGTGGCCTGCATCGGCCTCTACTATGTGAAGTGGTCGCCCTACTACCTCAAGGCGTTTGTAGCGGCCGATAACCACAGCATTGGCGCCTCGATTCTCAATGACCAGCAAAGCTCGCCCCTGGCGGCAGCGCTGGCCTATGCCCAGGTGTATTTCCTGGCCATCTGGAAAGCCGCCGTACTGGCGGTGATCCTCGGCTCTTTGCTGCAAGTGTTGATTCCCCGCGACTGGCTGCTGCGCCTGTTTGGCCGCGCCGGGCTGGGCTCGACCCTGCGCGGCGGGTTGTTCGCCCTGCCGGGGATGATGTGCAGCTGCTGCGCGGCCCCGGTGGCGGCGGGCATGCGCCGCCAGCAGGTGTCGGTCGGCGCGGCACTGGCGTTCTGGATTGCCAACCCGGTATTGAACCCGGCCACATTGGTGTTCATGGGCTTTGTGCTGGGCTGGGGTTTCACCGCGTTGCGGCTGGTGGCGGGGATTGTGCTGGTGGTGGGCGTGTCCCTGGTGGCACAGCGTATTGCGCGGCCGGACCAAGTGCCGGAAGCCGCACTGGAGGCCGTGGCCGATGTCAGCACGGTGGAATCGCAACCGTTCCTGAGCCGCTGGTTACGCACCCTGTGGCAGCTGTTCTGGAGCACTATCCCGGTATATATCCTGGCGGTGCTGATCCTCGGCGCGGCACGGGTATGGTTGTTCCCTCATGTGGACGGGGCGATGGCTGACAGCCTGGTGTGGCTGGTGCCGTTGGCGATTGTGGGCACGCTGTTTGTGATTCCGACAGCGGCAGAGATTCCCATCGTACAAACTATGATGGCCCTGGGCATGGGCACCGGCCCGGCCGTGGCCTTGCTGATGACCCTGCCGAGCGTGAGCCTGCCGTCGCTGTTGATGCTGCGCAAGGATTTCGATGCGCGGGTGCTAGTGACGGTGGCCGGGTTGACCATGCTGGTGGGGGTGGTGTGTGGGTTGATTGGGGCGGTGATTCTTTAGATTTTCAGTGGGGCTGATGGCCTCATCGCAGCATAGGTATCTACACAACTTTAATGCGACGCAGGACCTGTGGCGAGGGAGCTTGCTCCCGCGACGGCCTGACAGCCGACGCTGATATAACTGATGCCCCGCGATCCAATGTGGGAGCTGGCTTGCCTGCGAAGACGGCCTGACAGTCAACGCAGCTGGATTGTGTAGATATCCATTGCTGCGGTAACGGCTACTTAGGGTTCCGCCCTGACGGCGGCTCACTTTTGAAAAGCGCAAAAGTAAGCAAAACGCTCTTGCCCCACCACTCG